>NZ_AP026867.1:0-215000 GCF_026000115.1 Aureispira anguillae | reverse complement strand
CAGTACCCGTGTGGGGGATCACGCTCTCACGCCCCCTACCCATCGTCGCCATGGTAAGCCGTTACCTTACCATCTAGCTAATGGGACGCACAACCATCTTTTACCAACCGAAGCCTTTAACTATTTAACTATGCAGCTTTATAGTATTATGCGGGATTATTCGCCGTTTCCAGCGACTTTCCCCCAGTAAAAGGTAGGTTTTGTACGCGTTACTCACCCGTGCGCCACTCGTCAGCATCCGAAGACCTGTTACCGTTCGACTTGCATGTATTAAGCCTGCCGCTAGCGTTCATCCTGAGCCAGGATCAAACTCTCCATACTATTTCTAGTTTTGTTTGTTATTTTGACGGCTATCTAATTTCATATATTATATATACTTCCTTAAATAGTCTCTCTTTTTGTCACTCATGTCCTCTTCTCTTTCTACGCTTGCTCTTGATCTCTCGATCAATTCTTTTCCACTAAATTTCTTTAGTTTCTTACCTAATTATCCTGTCGTTTCAAATATCTTTTTCTGCCTCTTCCGAGACTATTTCTTACCGCTCTCTCGTTGAGCGGTTGCAAATGTCTAACTTTATTTTTAAACCGCAAAATATTTTTAAAACTTTTTTCTAAAATTATTTTTTTGCAGTGCTTCTCTCTTTCTTCTTTCCTCAACACCTCTCTTTCGAAGCGGTTGCAAATGTCTAACTTTATTTTTAAACTACCAAATGTTTTTACTTTTATTTTGCAAAAACTTTTTCTTGTAGTTCATAAGCTTTTCCTCTCTTTTACGATTGCCTCTCTTTCGAAGCGGTTGCAAATGTCTAACTTTATTTTTAAACCACAAAACATTTTCAAAGCTTTTTTAAAAAATTATTTTTGTCGTCTTTTTTGCTTTTCATTTACACACTACCTCTCTTTTGAGGTGAAAGCAAAGGTAATATCCCTTTTTGGTTTTCACAAGTTTTCTTTATGAATAATTTATATTTTTTAACATTTTCTCTCCATTCCGATAACAATCTATTATAAAGCAATCGTCTACCTTTTTATTTTTTGGCACAAAATTTTAATATAAACAAGAAGAAGAACCTTATACTATAAAATTAATGCGCTTAACCTCATTTTTAAACTCTACCAATACTAGTTATAATAAATAGAGGAACTCTCATGTAAAAATACCCTTTGTCATTTTACTGGTCATTAAAAACTATTGGTTCTATTTAACTAGCAGCACAATTTTTCATCTATATCTAATTCCATTGGTGCAGATGTTTAAAATAAAATCTACATTTATACCCAAATTCTGATTACTCCTGTAGATAAAAAGGAATAGATCATAAATTTCCGAATCCACTAATCAACCAATTGAGGTTATCAAAATAGTTATTCAACTTAAATTATCATATACCTATTATATAGTATGAAAATAATCACTTGTTACTTCTTAATTTTTTCAGTTGTTTATGCCAATGCTCAAAACTTAGTTGTTAACCCTTCATTTGAAGAAGGTGCTATTTGCGATGGAACAACAGAACGAATCGATACGGTAAATAGCTGGTCTAGGATTGCAGGAAACCCTAGTTATATCAATACCAATTGTCCATTATCAAAAGAGTCAAAATCATTTATACAAGGGATGAAGCTCCCTCCTGCCAGCCAAGGGAATGTGTTATCGATTCAGAAAATGGATATTGCCACAGAATGCCAACAAGGAAGATTGGTTACAGCATTAGAAGCAGGCAAACAATATGTAATAAAAATGAATGTTCGTTTGCCCATTCAATTTTGCCAACAACCCATCCAGGAAGTAGGGGTCGTACTTAGTGCAAGTCCATTAGCGTACAGTCTAGATCGGCGAGCAATTGATGTCCCAGCGTTAGCTTTACAAAACAATAAGCAGAGTCTCATCACCAAACAATATGAGTGGGAAGAAATTTCTGCCTTGTACGTAGCAAACGGAGGAGAACAATTTATAGCTATTGGAAACTTTAGTACCACAAATACAGGCTTGTTCGAAAATCGAACTAAAAAAGAATGTACTTATATTTTTATAGATGCTGTTTCTGTTTCTGAGTTTAAGGAGCAAACCTTAACTTCTTATAGCCCCAATATGACGTTAAAAAAGAATCAACGCTTGTTATTAGCAGAAGTGAGCTTTGAAGAAGGTTCCGATGTTCTAAAAAAATCATCCTTTGGCATATTAAAAGCACTCGCTAAAACTTTGCTGGAAAACCCCAAGTTAAAAGTGGAAATTTCAAGCCATACAGATAATAGTTTAGATGCTATGGAAAGTTTGACCTTTTCTACTGCTCGAGCAAAAGCAATTGTCAATTATTTGGAAGGGCAGGACGTTTTAAGTTCTCAATTAAAAGGTCTTGGGCGTGGTAATAAAGATGCTATTACCTTAAATAATTCTGCCAAAGGGCGCAAAAAGAATGAGCGAATTGAGATTAAATTTATTGAGTTATAGTTTTATTCTCATTTGTTGGGTTATCCCCATCAATTTTCACTAAAAATCGCATTAGTTCCTCATTAAACAACTCGGGGGTATCCAAATTGAGAAAATGCCCCGCTTTTTTGAAATTCTTGCATTGAAAAGAAAGATGATGTTTTTGAAAAGTGCTTATGGTCTCCTTTAGCACTTGATTAATTTCATGGTCTTTTTCTCCACGCATAATCATGCTATTTACCTTCAACCTCTTGATTGTATCTAAATAGTTGAAATTGGCAAGGTGAGGAATGATGGCTAAAATGGTCTCCTTAGAAGCGCAACTTAACATATCTTGGATTTTTGTTTTGGCGTATGGAGTCTGCCCAGCAACACTAGATAATTTAGCAATGACACTTAGGGGGAGTATTTTATAAATTAGTTTTATTCCCCCGACCAACCATTTTGATTTTGTTAACCGCCCTGTTGTCCCAAAAGTAGTGAATGTACGTAAACGATCAGGAGATTTTTGAGCCAATTCAAACCCTATGTTCCCTCCCATAGAGTTTCCAACATAATGCACTTTTTGGATTTTCAAAAAATCCAATAACTCAATAATATCATTCGCAAATCGGCTTAATCCAAAATCAGTTGCAGTAGATGAACGCAAGGCAATAGAGTTCCCATGTCCGCAAAAACTAAGTGAAAGGACTTGGTGCGTTTTACTAAAATAAACATGCTGTTTTTCAAACTGCCTTAAATTAGCTCCTAGCCCATGAACAAAAAGTATAGTTATAGAATTATCAGTCCCCGTTATACAATATTCTAACTGAGTATTTTCTAACTGAACAGTGCTTATTATCATTGGAAATATTAATTATTCAGCCTATATAAAAGAAAAAGTTGCTGTAAGTGCAAAACGCTACTTACAACAACTCCATATATTTAAAACTTAACATTACTCAATCCTGCCAATTCCTTCACTTCTCGAACCGTTTCTTGTGCACGTTTGCGAATTTCAGCAGAAGAAGCTTTGATTTGCCCCTTAATTTCTTTCTTGCGACTAAGAATATCTTCTTTATTCGCTTTAAATTGATTACTTAAGGTCACCAAGCCCTCTGCTACTTCACCTTTTAAGTCAGAATATTTTAGGTTTCCAGCATTGTAATCTGCCATCAGACCATTGTAAGCATCCATTCGAGCAGCTGCTTTTAGCAAACTGAATAAATTTTCAACCCCTGCGCTCATTTCACCCGTTGGAGTATCTCCTGTATCGGTTACAGCTCTATTGATTTGTTTTCGAATTCTTGCCTCTTCTTCGAACACAGAAATATAATGTTTCTCTCCTGCACTTTTACTCATCTTTCGAGCAGGATCAGCTGTTGACATTACCTTAGGAATTTCCGTATGCAAGGTTTCTGGTAATACAAAATATTCTTTTCCTACCAATCGATTAAATCGTTCTGCAATTTCTCTGGTCAATTCCAAGTGTTGGTCTTGGTCTTTACCAACAGGCACATAATCTGCTTTGTAAATTAAGATGTCGGCAGCTTGCAATACTGGATAATCAAACAATCCTGCTGAGATAAAATCATCACTTGCTTTTTCCTTAGACTGTGCGCTCTTGTCTTTAAATTGAGTCATACGGCTCAAACGACCATAAGAGCAAAAGCAATTAAAAATCCAGCTTAGTTCAGCATGTTCTGGAACCAACGATTGAATGAATAAATTATTGGGTTCCACGCCTACAGCCATTAAATTAAACAGAATTTCCCAAGTATTTTGACGCAGTTTTTTAGGGTCATACGGCATGGTCATTGCGTGATAATCCACAACACCATACACACAATCGTATTCTTCCTGCAAACGCACCCAATTTTGTACAGCTCCAAAATAATTGCCAAAATGCATGTTCCCAGTGGGTTGGATAGCTGATAAAATTCGTTTCTTGGTACTCATTGTTTTAATTTTTTGAAAGTTTAAATGTATTAAAAAAATCGTTCTTTTTATTTCATAATTTTGATCGATATTATTCTTAATGTTATTATGAATATAAAAGAAAGGTTACAATTATACTAAAAGTTCCCATGATGCTCGAAAAAATTACCACTTTATTAAAAACAGGTATTCTGAAGAACATTGAATTGGCTTATCACCTTAGCCAACCTTCTTAAATAAGCCTTTGACTATTGGAACGAGGAAGTCAAAATTTGCTTTATTGGGCACATACACAACCTAAGATTCCAACCTATAATTTGTAATTAGGAGATTGTTGTTTTGTACTAAAAGAAGTAATTGCTTTAGCCATTCATCGGACAAATTTAGAACAACGCTACTTTTTACCCAATTTGTGTATTTTGGTCATCATCAGCCTATCCTATCCATCACACAGCTTTCTGAAAGCATAGGAGACTTGACACAACTCACAATCAAACAAAGGACAATATGCTGATTGGTGCATATTGTCCTCTTTTTTATTCCTTCAACTTAGTTGGTTGCTATCTAAAGCCAATCCCCTTTTTGGGAGTATCGTCATTTTGCTCAATCAGTTTAAAGTCTTTAAAATCCTCAATTGTTACGGTGCGAACCATCGTTGAAGTACGCTGATCAGAAGGAAGTTCTGCTAGGCGTAAATTTTGACGGCGAGCAATTTCTTTGACCACTTTTCGAATAGAACGAGCATTGCCAAAGTATTTATGCTTGTGTTCTAACATTCCTGCTACGTACTTCGTTAAATGTTCTTTAGATGGAGCGTCCAAATACAAATTTTCTTTTTCGAACATCACCTCCGAAATTTCGATTAGTTCAATGGTTGAATAATCTGGGAAATTAAGCGTTCGATCAAAACGAGACATCAAACCAGGATTAATTTCTAAAAACTTTTGCATCTCATGCGGATAACCAGCAGCAATAACAATAAACTCCCCTCGTTGATCCTCCATGCGTTTTAGCAAGGTTTCAACAGCCTCTCGACCAAAATCGCCCTGCCCTCCCTGAGTTAAAGAATAAGCCTCGTCAATAAATAAGCCCCCTCCAATAGCTTGATCGATCATAGCAGCCGTTTTGATGGCTGTCTGTCCTGTATACCCCGCTACTAATTCTTTGCGATCACATTCTACCAAATGTCCCCTTTCAAGAATACCCAATGCTTTGTAAATTTTTACTAAAATTCGAGCAACCGTTGTTTTTCCAGTCCCAGGATTTCCAGTAAATACCGTATGCATAGAAAAAGCCTTTTTTACATCTCGCCCTATTTCTGTATAATAACGTACGAGTTTGGCCATTTCATCGACATCCTGTTTTACTTCCTCCAGACCAATCATTTCGTGTAATTCCTTTAAGGCTTCGCCCAAGGCAGCTTCATCCACAGGAATATGTACTTTTTTGCTGTTGGTAATACCAAATGCTTTTTCAATATCCTCCAAAACAATCGTTGATAAATCCTCGTGTTCTAGTGCCTCAAAATTTTCCGTTTTCATCAAACGCAAAGCCATGTTTTGTTTGCATTCTTCGATAATTCCATTCACAAAACGAGCATTGCCAAAATGCTGATCTCGACCTCGGTAAGCTTCTACTATTTTTTTGTACAACAATACTTTCGCCTCTTCATTAATGCTGACATCTCGTTTTTCGGCAGCATAAGAAGCAATCTCCATTAATTCATCAGGAATATAATCCGAAAAATGAATGTGACTAGAAATACGAGAGCTCATACCTGGATTGGAACTAATAAACGCTTGCATCTCTTTGGGATAGCCTGCAAATATAATAGCAATATCACCTGGCCCATCTGACATTTCTTTGAGTAATACTTCAATTACTTCTTTTCCAAAATCTTTGTTGTCATCCCCCCTGTTGGAAAGCGCATAAGCTTCGTCTACAAATAAAATACCTCCCCTCGCCTTATCTATGGCCTTTTGAACCTTTGGTGCCGTTTGCCCAATATACTCTCCCACCAAATCTACTCGCCCGACTTCGTGTACATCTCCTTTAGACAGTAAATCCAAGCTATAGTAAATTTTGCCCAACATTTTGGCTACGGTCGTTTTTCCAGTACCAGGGTTTCCTAAAAAGGCCGTGTGCAAATTAAAAGTATTGTCCTCCTTAAAGCCCTTTTGTTCTCTAATTTTTAGAAATTTAAGATAGGTTGCAAACTCATCAATTTGTTTTTTTACAGCCTCCAAACCAATTAAAGCCTTTAGTTCCTCGGTAGCCTCCTCAAAAGTTGGCTTACCTTCTTTTTTTAGACCTTTGGTACTGGCTTGTTCAATCTTGTTATCAATAGAGAAAGATAAGGTTCCGTCCATCTCTTCTTCTTCTTGAGCAACCACAAAAGGAACAACGGCAATGAGCTCATTCATAAACTGAACTTCTAACGTGTAGTCATCTTCAAACCAATAATTACCTTTATTAGAACCATAACCTGTATCAAAAGTAAATGTAGTTATATCATCATGAATTTCTTTGAAATAATTCATATAAGCCTTATGCTGCCCTACATCATTGTAAAAATTAAACTTAAAATTTAGAGGCAACGGTCTAGTCTTACTTAAGATATCAATAGTAATCTCAGCATTTACATAGCGAGTGGTTGACTTATTGAACTTTTTTAAATACTTTCTATCTTTGTTTGGTCTTCCATCAATAGAACTTTCAAACAAACGAATATCTTTGATTTCAACATAAGGGTTTGACTCTGCCGAGACAGGTCCTTCATCAATAACATAAAAATAAGAAGTGCCTAAATATTGGTCGTCCAAATAAGCATCCCACTTATACTTTCCTCGTTTCCACCATCCAGGGTTTGCGGTTCCCCAACCTTCTTGAATTTTTACAATATTCTGCTCTTTCTTAACCTCAATATTCTTTTTCATATCGCAAATCTGCTCCCCTTTGTTAACATCTGTACAGACTAACCTAGATTCGCACTTCCAATCCCGCTCATCAAATAATTTATTATAAAACGATAGTTCTCCATAGATATAACGACATTCTGACTCATCAAAAACACGACGATAGCTCTTCAGGTTTTTGTAAAAATTCTCTACAGAACTAAAGACCTTTAGGTTATTATATTTATAGTTACCTCCAATAGCATTTTGGTCATCTTTCATAGTTTACTTATTGGTATTAGTTGAAGCGATGTAATTTTAGAATCTACTGATATAATTATTGGCTGTGTAATTTACTATTTTTTAGAAAAAAAATAATTGTTTTCATTTTTTTTCAGTCTATTAATATTTAATGCTCCGTTGATTTTCGCCTTTATCTTCAGGACTACTGCACAGTATAGTTTTAGCTCCAAGCCAACATAATTTGCTTTGCTCATGTATCAAATTGATTATCATTTTTTAGCACCTAGACCAACAAGAGCATATATCACTAATTATCCCCCCAAAAGCACTCATACCATAAATTAATACGATTTATTTAGCGGGGTACTGTCAAAAACAAATAGGTTCTAGTAAGTATTTTAGACTTCTATGTACCTTCGAAACATTGCTGTTGCAAAAACAATTATTGCAATTCTGATAGAAAAATATCATGCTGCCAAAAAAGTTTTCCGTTCCGATCAAAAAGCTCTAAGTGGCAACGTCTATCTTTTCCTTTTCCCAAAAGATGAATTTTACCAAAATTTAAATCCAATACTAAGGTTTCGGGCAATCGAATAGGGTTCTCTTTAGTATAACCTGGATTGACCAGTGAAGTTAGTGGTGAGCTTGTCATTTCATAAAGAGGATATTGGTTGTCCCGTTCCAACTTCATTAACTCACCATAATGTCGGTCGCCACTAAGAAAAATAACGCCTTTAATGTCTTCTTCACTCAAAAAGGTTAATAACTCCTCTCTTGATGCTCCAAAATCTCCCAAATCTTCACCACTAGGATTGTTAGGAAGTACTTGTGTTCCTGAGATAATAAATTTAAAATTTGCCTTAGATGCTCTTAATTTTTTTTGCAACCACTTCATTTGTTCCTCCCCCAACATACTACTATCACTAGCATGAAAACGGCTATCCAACATAAAAAAGTCTGCATCCGAATGACCAAAATGACAAAAAACTCCTGGGGTGCTTGCAGTGCCATAATAGGGATTGCTCCAATAGTACTTAAAGAGTTCTAAGGATTCATATTTTCCAGTATAATCTCCTCCCTCATTATTGTCACCAAAATCATGGTCATCCCACACTGCATACTGCGGGCAACTCTCCAAAAAATCTTTAAGTTTGGGTTTAAAACGCATTTTGATGTTTTTTTTGTGCATCCTCTGCTTGCTTTTCCACTCCCCAAACAAATAATAAACATTATCGCCCATCCATATCATGAAATCCTTATCCTGTTTTGTCATGGTTTCAAAAATAACTTCCTTCTTTTTGCCACTCCAAAAAGCAAAAGGATAAGGAAACGCACAGGAGCCTATTAAAAAGCTAATATCTTGATGATCGTTTTTTTTCTTTAGGTTTAGCTGCCCCTTTACGATAACATAAGATTCCATAACCACTAAACTCTGCTCAACTTCTCGTACAGTAGCCTCTGTATAGGTTTCAAAATATTCGTACAAATCTGCATTAAATTGAGTGACCCAATCCAAGAGGACATTTTCCTTCGAATGCGGTTTTACCAACATCCAAAACTGACTTGTACTATCGGTATAATGCCCATAAATAGGTCCAATTTCAACATCAAAATTTTGAGCCGACAATTGAATGTTGCCGATCAACAAAAGAAAAAAAACAAGCTTTTTTATCATATAATTCTAGATTTCTTGAATTAATACTCCCTTATTTAGCTCGTTACACTCGTGAGATAGTTTTTTAACGGAGTAAGGTTGAATAAGAATTGTTATCAATTACAAACGATGCTCAGGAGCAAAATGAGTAAATAATTGATTTTAGCAGATTGTATGTATGGGTTGATTCATAAATAACATTCTCATTATATATAATAAAAATTACGCTCCCCCCCAATTATTATTCTTGATTTCATCTGCTTCATATTGCAATTCATTACAATATCCTTACAAAAATAATTAACTTTGCGCTATTATTTAGTTAAGTAATTGTCAAAGTCTACGGCACTGTCAATTAACCAACAACAACAAACTGCTAATCAGTAAATTATGCAAACACTTGCCTCTTTTTCAGATCATGACTTAGAACGTCTTTTTCTTACCTACAAACGCAATCTTACTAATTATACAAAAATAAAAGATAAGGTTATAGGTAAAGATGCAGAGAAACTATATAAACGCAATCGAAAATCAAGTATTTTCTTCTTTATAGCAGTGACTTTTATTATTACTGTTAGTTCTGCTTTTTCTCTAATGTCAGATCACATGAATAGTTTTATTGCGCTTTGGATGATTTGGGGAATTGTTTTTGTCCTGTTTACATTTTGGTCAATCACTTATTATCGAACCAATTATAAAATTCTACAAAAAAATCAAGCGTTCTTTAACAAGTTTGAAGCCGCTGCCCAAAACAACAATTCTTTAGAAGAATTTAAAAACAATTGGCAATAGATAATCAATCTATTATAAAAAGACCTTTTTTTAAAGACGTATTTTTATTTGGATTTAGTTTAAATAAGTTTTAGTTTTGCCCCACAATCTAAAAAACACCTTTCTATGTCCCTACTTTATAATAAGTAAATAGAAGGTATATTGCAATACTTATTTAAACGATTAAACAATGAAATTTTCATCAAACCACCTTTTATCAATAGGCGCTGCGTTAGCAATTGGTCTAACTTCTTGCCAACCTGAAGACACTTCTTATACTGTTCCTACCACCTATAACTTTGAAAATGTAAGTTATACGGGTCAACAAAACCGCTTGGATATGATGGGCGAGATTACTAGCTACATCAAAACTGCCCATGCAAGTAATGCTCCTGCCTTGGATGCTGCCAAAATAAAAGACATGTATGGAGATAACACAGGTAATCACTTCTCTACTACGGATTTGAATGGTTCAAGTAAGCAATTAAAGGACAAAACAATTACTACAGAGCAAACCAATTTTGAAGCTTACATGGATGCTGTAGCAGTAGCTAGTCAATCAACCAATGCAGCAGCAGCAAATGGACATGCAGGAATTGGGTCGAACAATGCAGGATCAAAAAATTACCTATTTAATGCAAATGGTATTGAGTTAACTCAAGTTATTGAAAAAGGCTTGATGGGAGCTTGTTTTTATTATCAAGCAACTGCTGTTTACATGGGGGACGGCAAAATGAATGTAGACAACAATCTAGTCAATGCAGGAAAAGGTACCAACATGGAACATCACTGGGATGAAGCTTTTGGTTACTTTGGTGTACCTACTGATTTCCCTACTACGACAACAGGGGTTTCTTTTTGGGGAAAATATTGCAACAAACACGAAGCGGTATATCCATTGAACGAGAAAATGATGAATGCATTTTTGAAAGGACGTGCTGCTATCTCAGCTAAAGATATTGCTACTCGTGATGAGCAAATCACAATTTTGCGCAAAAACTGGGAATTGGTTACCGTTGCTACCTCTATTTATTATTTGAATAAAGCTGCTAATAATATTTCTACAGATGTATTTGCTGCTTACCATGAATTATCAGAGGTATTTGGTTTTATCATGTCTATCAAATATGGTGCAGGAACTGGAGCAATTACAGATGCACAAGTTAATACCATCTTAACTGATTTATTTGGTAACTCAGATCCATTACAAGCCAATAACTATAACGTTACAACTGCAAAAATTGAGGCAGCAAAAACTGCTTTGGTTGGTTATTTTACAGATTTAGAAAATGTAAAAGATACTTTGTAAAAGAAGTTCTTTATCTTTGAGTTTAAATAAATGAGAATTGGGGATCGCAATTGCCCAATTCTCATTTTTAGCATCCCATTAATTAGCCTCACAATTGTCCTCATCTTCTTAATTATCAATAGTTCATGTAAAATTGATTGTTAATTCTTTTGAATTATGAGCTAAAAAACTTATCTAATTAATAATCAATTCTGTAAATCATATTTTTTAGTTTTAAAGAAAAAACTAAAAAGTTGAACGGACTACAAAATTAGTATAC
Source organism: Aureispira anguillae (assembly GCF_026000115.1). Lineage (GTDB taxonomy): Bacteria > Bacteroidota > Bacteroidia > Chitinophagales > Saprospiraceae > Aureispira > Aureispira anguillae. The sequence goes on along the minus strand of NZ_AP026867.1, from coordinate 203,522 downwards.
CAGTTATGCAAAAGATTATATTATCTATTTTAATGGGAGCTACCCTATTATTCTCCTTTTCTGCCTGCGAAACACCAGATAACAATCCTTGTGCGACAGAATTTGATCAACTTAGTTTATTATCTAATATCGGCAATAACATCATTCTTCCCAGCTATCAATCGCTAGCACATGAGGCTGATAGCCTTAATACCGCTGCTATTTCCTTTGCCAATACTCCAACTGCTATAACACTCGAAAATCTAAGAAATAAATTCCAAACCGCTTGGACAACTTGGCAAACGGCTGCTATATTTGAATTTGGTCCAGCTGCCACAGAAAATTTGCGTTCTTCTATGAACAATTTCCCCGTTTTTGTGACTCGCCTTAATGATGCTATTGCATCAGGCAGTTATGACTTAACGAGTGAAACCTATTCGTATACTAGAGGTTTTCCTGCTCTAGATTATTTACTTTATGGTACAGGAGCAACAAATGCAGACATTCTCAACGCCTATTCTACTGCTGTTAATGCTTCCAATCGCAAGCAATTTCTAAAAGATGTAACAGCACTTATTCTACAAAAAGCGAATGCCGTATATGACGCTTGGAAACCAACGGGTGCCAATTATTTAAATACCTTTACCTCTACCGAAGGCGTAGCCAACGGTAAACCACTTAGTGATTTGGTCAATCAATTAAATCAAAGCTATGAGTTGATTAAAAATGAAAAGCTAGGTATACCCATCAGTGCCAAAACAGGCTACGTTCCTTTGCTTCCAGAAAATGTCGAGGCTTATTATAGCGGTCAATCTATCCCCTTAGCGATTACAGCAATTCAAGCCGCTAAGCATGTATTTTTAGGTATGACCAATGGTAACAATGGAGTTGGTTTAGATGATTATCTATTGGCTGCCAATGCCAAAAAAGGCAGTGAAGATTTACATACTGTTATTCAGACACAATATGACTTAGCAATTAGTGCTTTAACCGATTTACAGCCTAGTACTCTTCATGATGCAATTAATAATAATATTGAAGGGGTAAAAGCAGCGTATGCCGCCGCTCAAAACCAAATGGTAAATACCAAAACAAGTATGCCTGCTGTTTTGTGCATTAGCATTACTTATATTGATCAAGTAGATGATGGTGACTAAGAGCAACCAATATAAATAGTATCAATGTGCCATTTAGATTTTTTTAAATGGCGCATTTTTTTTTCATATCCTAGCTATTCCACTGTAGTTGATTGAATTCGTATAGATTTTTTTTTCCACTTTATCATCTGTTTCGCTAATTTCTGCTTCGTTTTTGCTCCAACCAAATCTTCTAATACTGTTATTTTATAGTTTCGCTGTTGAGCCGCTTCTATCGTTGAATTGACACAATAAGAAGCATCTATTCCTGAAATCCACAAATGCCCCACCTTGTTATGCGCCAAAATTTCGTCCAATTTTGGATTACTAAAAGCATCTCTAAGTTGCTTTTTCAAGTAAAATGCGCCTTTCAAACCAATCAGACGCTCATCTAACTGAACACCTCTGCTCTGCTCTAATAAAGCGTTATTCGTTAAGACATTTAAAAGCCAATTTTTTTCATATTGCTGCTGAATATAAATAACAATCGTATTAGGCTTCAGGAAAGTTTTCAAATACTTATTTAACCGTTCTATAATTTGATCCGTTTGAGTTAGATCCATAGGCATCTTTCCATCGGGACTTGTTAAATCTTTTTGAAGATCTATAATTAGCAAAGCATGATTTAATCGCTTACTTTGATCTATTGGAATTCCCTTAGAAATGGCTCTTTGAATGCATTCTAAACGATAAATACAAACTACCAAACTCAATAAAATAACTGCACCTATACCAAACACTACCTTCATATTATTAGCAAATTTTAATACTATACGAACTGGAAAATCATTCCATTTTTACTTTCTATACAAAGGTAGGCTACTCTTTTCATTCTATAATTGACCTGAGGTCAATAAATTACTTTCCTAATTCGGCTTAATCGTTCTTGTGAGATTCCTATAAAAGAGGCAATATCCTTTAACTTTGCCCGATGAATCAGTGCTGGAAAATGTTCCATCAAAAAACGATAGCGCTCTAGACCATCTAAGCTGTTGATTTGGCGTTGAATTTGATAATTTTTTATTAATTCTTCTTTACACAAAAGGTATTGCAGTTTAACATAGTCGGGGTATTCCAATAACTTTAGCTCATCCTCTTTTGACAAAACCAAAACTTCTAATTCTTCTACTGCCTCCAGATAAATAGCCGAAGCAGTGCCATGTTCATAACTATCCAACTGCGTCATCCATGTATTTTCCAAATGAAACCCAACTATTTTTGGGATTCCTGTAGGACTAACCCAAAAAGCTTTGGTTAGTCCCTTTTGGATAAACCATTTTTTTCGACAAACTTTTCCTTCTTCAATCAGTAGTTGACCTTTAGGAACGGATTCCCAACAACAACAATCTAACAAAGCCCTTTGAAGTGCCTCACTAATAACCATGTATTGGTTAATATATGTGATTAATTGTTCCATTATTTCCCCCTTAATTTAACGATTCTAAAATTGCCTTAAAGTACACAAAGGAGCAACATCAATCACCATTTCTTTTTCTTATTAAGAAAGAATAACAAATTATTAACATTCAAGCAGCACAATGTACTCCAACCTCGTTCTAGAACTGTACATTATACAGAAAAAATATTTATATTTAATCCATTAAAATTATTCCTATGAAATTCCTCCACACTTTATTTTTATTCTGCTTGCTATTGTGTAGTTCGGTACTTAGCGCACAAATGGTAGGCACAGATTTTTTTTGTTTATCCAATGGAGATACTAGCCAAACTTGTTCTACGATGAGTTATGTCTGTTCCAATGATACCTTTCCAATTCCTATAAATACACCTACTGCCCCAGTTGGGAATAACTATGGATGCCTAGGCACCCAGCCCAACCCTGTTTGGTTTTATATGACCGTAGGTGCTAGTGGTTCTATTAATATGGAACTTAAGAGTCTTAATTCACTTGATTTAGATTTTATCTTATGGGGTCCCTTTAATTCTACAGCTGATGCCTTCAGTGCCTGTGGTAACCTAGGCAATGGTGGTGCAATCCCTGGCAATGTTATCGATACCTGCTCTTATAGTGCTAGTCCTATCGAATACGTTAGTATTTCTAATGCCACAGTAGGTTCTGTTTACGTGCTTATGGTAACCAACTTCTCCAATCAGCCAACTAATGTTGCCCTAACTCACCTATCTGGTTCTGGTTCTATCCTTTGCAACCTAGGTTTAGGCAATTCTATTATTACAGGTACCGTATACGAAGACGATAACAACAACTGTAGCCAAGATAGTACCGAACAAGGCTTAGCGGGACGTTTGGTTCGATTACAGCCTGGTGGTTATCTTTCTACGACCAACAGCAACGGAGAGTATGGTTTCTGTGGTGTTGGGGTCGATTCATATACTGTAGAGTTAGTGGTTGATACCTTCCTTTGGTCGGCAACTTGCCCTAACCCATCTGTTCGAACAGTGGTTACACAAACTCCCAATGATACCATTGATTCAGAGAATTTTGGTATAAAAATTAATCACACCTGTAGCGACTTATTGGTTGACCTTGCCGTTCCTGTTTTACGCCCTTGTTTTTCTAATAATTTAATCTATATCTATTATTGTAACGATCATGAATCAACAACATCTTCTGATAGTGTTGAAATAACAGTAACCTTAGATACGGCTCTATTCCCATTATCATCAACCGTTCCATGGACAAACATTTCAGGCAATGAGTATACATTTTCTTTAGGTACACTAAATCCTGGAGATTGCGGAAGCATTGCTGTTATCTGTAGTTTGAGCTGTGCAACACCAATGGGTGCAACCCTTTGTACAGAAGCCGTAATTTCACCTGTTGATTCCTGTTCTATGTTTCGGGATCAAGATTCTACGGTTGTTACGGCTCCCTGTTCAAGTATTTGGGATCGCTCCAGCCTTATGGTCACAGGCTCTTGTGTCGATGATAGCTTGGCTTGTTTTACCATCTACAACACGGGGCATCCTGGTTCAGGAGACATGCAATGCCACCGCCCTATTCGTGTCTATGTAGATACGGCTCTTTATCTAACGGATAGCCTAATGATTGCAGGGGGCGACAGTTTAGTTTTATGCTATCCTGCCAATGGTCACACTTGGCGCTTAGAGGCTGACCAACATCCCATGCATCCTGGCAATAGTCACCCTAATGCTGTTGTTGAACGTTGTGGCGATTCTGCTGCTATTGTACAGAATTGGGTTCCTGGTATCGTCAATCAATTTCCACAAGACGACGCTAACCCCAATATAGACATTGATTGTATACAAACAACTGGTAGCTACGACCCTAATGATAAAAGAGGGTTTCCTTTAGGACTTTCGGACGCTCATATCATCCGCTCCAATACGGATTTAGAATACATGATTCGTTTCCAAAATACAGGTACAGACACTGCATTTACGGTTGTCATTCAAGATGTATTGCCCGCTGAATTGGATATATTGTCTGTAGAATATGGTGCATCAAGCCATGATTACACCTTTAATATCCACGGAGATCGTATTTTGGAATGGCGTTTTGAAAATATCATGTTGCCAGATAGTAATATCAATGAAATTGCCTCACATGGTTTTGTATCCTTCAAAGTAAAACAAACTCCTAATTTGGCAGAAGGGACATTTATTCGCAACCAAGCAGCCATTTATTTTGATTATAATGCTCCTATTATTACCAATGTAAGCGAGCATCTAATTGATAATGCTACCACTTGGATCATTACCAGTACAGAACAAATAAACAACCAGGAAAATAAAGCTTGGGGGCTAAAAATTTATCCTAACCCAGCTCAAAGAATTGTCAATTTAGAATCAGAAGTGATGATTCAAGAAGTGCGTTTATTATCTGTTCAAGGGCAAATCATTCAACGCATACAGCCCAATAGCAACAAAGCTAATCTTGACCTATCTCACTTACCACAAGGGATTTACTTCTTGGATATACAGTCTGACTTAGGTAGAATTACACAACGCATGGTAAAACTTAAATAATCCTATTATTAGGCCTTGTTAAATGGGTAGTGTTATTTAAACGTTTAAAAATTTAGCGGTACTGTTAGTCTTTGTGCTAGAAATAGCACAAAGACTTTTTTAGTTTATTGTTCTCTGGTAAGTATTTTCGCTTTTCATTTATTGCAAAGTAAAGTCACTCAATTGATGGTAAGTTAGACAACAGCTTACTTTGTCCATTTCATCCATTGCCTCCAAAGCAGTAAGATTACACTGTAAATGATTATTTTAAATATAAATTTATGATTCAGTTCCCAAATCGTTGGGTCTATTTTCACCATGATTGCTAAAACGGCTATTCTAATAATATTCATTGTATAAATTAAAGACAGCCCCAAGGGCAAAAACCAGATTTTTTTTCTTAATAATCCAGGATAAGAGATTATTAAGGCAAAAAATATAGCCATCACTCCAAAACCTATGCAGGGCTCCCCTACAGAAACACCAGTTGTTCCTACGATTTTAATAATACGCTCTCCTAGTTCCATTTCTGTACTATACCCCAACAATTCTAAAACCCAAGCCGTGTGCTGTAAAATGCCTTTAATGATAAACAATGAAAAAGCTCGATAACCCGCCATTAGATTTGGAAATGCCCATATAATATGAAAACAGACTTCCCATAGTGCATAAAGCACCATCATTCGAGTCAAAAAAGTAGCTAAAACTGGGTTTTTATGCTGAAAATTTGATAAAAATACGGGCTTACTAAAGGTCTTTTTAAACTGTGCATTATCCATATTAATCAAGAGCAAAAGTTTGGCTCATTTATTGGTTAAAAATCATCCTCCATTAAAAAACAGTGGAGTAATGTTAAATTTATTTTTCTAGCTACCAAAAGCAAACTATTGTTCTTTTTCCTTTCCTGCCATTGTTTTCATACCATATCCCACTGCTGCTGCAATTAAAAAAGATGCTCCTCCATCCAAAGGTACACCTGGAGGGCCAGGAGGGCCCGCCAATACAGGTGTATAGCTGCTCAATATAAAACCGCCTACTAATACCAGTTTACAAACATTATTGATCCAATTACTCTTGATTATTGTTCTTATCGTTTTCATAATTAATCGTGTTTCAAATGAAAAAATATATCTAAATAAAATACAGGGCATAAGTAAATGGAGGTTCTCCCGTTTGGGCTGATTTTACTTACCAAGCAAATGATTGTGTTTTATTATAATTTAGTGTCTCTATCTTTACAAAATATAAATTGGGACTTTGTAAATTGATGTTATCAAGTAAGTATTCCTGTTGTCCTTCACTAAGTGTAGTTTGATACACCAATTGTCCTAAACGATCATAAATTCTTAAGTCTGCTGTAGTAACAATTTCTTCTGGAAAAGATAGGCATAGCCCATCATTGCATTTGTGTATCTTTAAATCATTTTGGTCATCCATACGATCCGTGTGGCTTATTACAGCGGGTATTACACGAAGGTTAAACCGTCTTGGATTATCGGTAGGGCTTGCGGTAAAGGTATAAGCTGCATTATTTAAGACATGATTAATTCCCAAAGTAGCATCTTCTAAAATCACCTGGTCATTCGGTCCAAAATTGGTAAATTCTGTTAGTTCTATCGTGTAGCTTCCTCCCTGGTCCACTTTATGGTGTAATGGAATAATTACAGGCATCGTTTGTAAGGGTGGTAGGCTATTAATTCCTAGTGGTCCTTCGCCTGTTGCTACTGCAAAATCTACAAAACCAGGATATTCACTTGGTATAAAAAAAGCATCAAAATTAGAATCAAAGCCTGTAGTTGCTCCTACTTTAAAACGGGTAACAATTTCTGTTTTTTGTCCTTGTCTGCCCATTTCTAGTCTAAAAATAGGTGCATTAGGGGTTAATGATTTATAGAAGGTATTGGTGGTCGTACTAGGGTCTGTAATTCGCATACTATTATCAAAACTCAAAGTAGTGGTGCTATTGGCTTTGATCCAAAACCCTTGCATAGAAGGAACAATAGCGCCAAAATTACTAGGAGAACCAATTCCATCAACATAACTTAAATAGCTTTTTGAAGTGGGGTCCCAAATGTAGAGTGCCTTCTCTACCTCCGCAGGAGCAGCTTGCATCAACAAATCAAAATCTAAAGGAGAAGGGTAAGGATTCCCCACCAAATTCCAGCCTTCTGGTGGACAAGAACCTGTATCTATAGTTGAGTTAGTTGTATGTGTTAGAGGAATGGTGATACTTCCTGTATTAATACTCCCCGTCATATCCAATGTAATACCTGATCCTGCCATAAAATAACAACTATATCCTTCTGCTTGTCCCATTAGATGAGCCGTACTTGCTGGTGACAACCACCCATCTGAACTATGAATAGAGGTATCCGTCTCGTCGTAATAATAGATGTGTGGAAAAGCAGCGTTAAGTGACAAAGAAAAATCATCGTCCAATTCATTAACCGTAGCATCCGAAAATGGTGAACAAATAAAATGATGCCCTATGGTATTAAACAAATATCGTTGGACAATCAAATCTCCTGAACAAGTTCCTCCATTGTCTTCTACTAGTGCCGATCCTGTCGTGTCTGATCTGAGAATAACATTATAACCATTGGAATTAAAATCTCCATTGCTGAGGGTTAATTTTTTGCTAATGTTACAATCTGCTGCAACCAATACACTAGTCGGATTCGTAATTTCTACTTTTTCAAGATTTCCTAAGCGAACAAATTTTGAACTGGTTCCATTAATAATTAAATCTCCTTGTAGTGTCCCATAATTATTAAATTCACCGTCTATTGTCAATCCATAAGTATCAGAAATTGCTAAGTTTCCCCCTGTATTAATCAGCAAAAAGCCGCCATCTCCTAAAGTAAAGTTAGTAGCTAAGACTACATTGTGATGAACAATAATATTATGAAGTGAGTTAGGGATACAATTACAATCCCACGTTGCTGCACTTGACCAATTTCCATCCACAATAGATTGCACCGTATCAATCGATACATCAATATTAAAGGTGTAGGTATTCATCCCAACTAATGGGCAATTATCATCTGCAACTGTTACCGTAAAAATATTAGTTCCAATATCATCAACCGTTGGTGTCCAACAGAAGGTTCCTTCTGGGAACTGCCCTGAACTATCAATGGTAAATGTACCTGTAGAGATTCCTTCATTCCATTCCATTGAAACAACTTGTCCAGCATTGATGTCATCAGAAAACACATCAAAACATAAGCTATTTCCCACCTTAAGGCTTGTAGAAAAAGTATTGCTGCTATCCATTCCTGTTAGCGTTGGATTATCATTGCTACAGGTTAATACTGTAAATTGTATATCTCTGACAATTTCACTAATCTTAATTCCATTTCGATATTCTTCCACCAATACACACAAAACACCAACTTGAACTTGACTAGGTGTAAAACTTAATGCTCCTGTTGCAGCATCAATTGTCACTCCAGTAGAAGTCGTTAAAGGATTGGTTGCGCTAAAACCTGTCGCATAAGTAACAGGGGTAGAAGCATCGTCCATGCAATCAATTAATGAAAAGATCAAATCGTCCCCATCTGTATCTACTGCTCCATGATTATAATTTACAGGCTGCCCTACACAAACAAAAGGAGTCGGATTATTTAAAAAGGTGGGGGAAATATTACACACATTAACATCTGGTATACTGGTATGGATGTACATAGATTCTGAACCTGGTGAACTCAAGGTATTAATTGCATTATTGCGGCAACAAAGACTCCAAAAGAAATTAACATTGGTACAATTGGGGTCTAGTGTAACGGTCGTTTGATAAACAAATTCCTCTATCCCGTATGTTCCACCTCCACCATTACAAGCTGTTCCTGTAACATTTGCACAAACTGGTGTAATTTCCTGAAAACTAACTTGTGACATGGTATAACTAACAGTCGATCCACAATCATCACTTTGATAAACTGTTTGAGAGGCTCCTAAATTGATCCCATTGCAATCTCGGTATACGATTAATGTCAATTCATATTGATTATTCCCCAAACAGGTATAGGTCAATTCTCCTCCCATAACATGGGTTGCTTTAGATTCACTTATAAAGAAAAAACTAAAAATTATGACCCAACAAAATTGCTTACTTATAAATAGTTTTACTGATTCCATCGCTTATAATGTTTTAGGTATCTGCTTTTCCAGTAATACGCTTTTAAACAGATGTTATTTGAAATACTATTTAAGGTAAAACCAAATTCAAACCAATACATAAAACACTGACTACCAGCACTACTTAATTTAATTTCCAAAAAAAAATTCCATGCCTTGAAAAAAAAATCCAAATTATGGAATTAAGCCCCCAACAGAATGTAAAAAGGATACAACATAAAATGGATCCAGCTAATCCTCCAAACCATCAAACCCTATAGTTATAGCATTAAAAATGCAATGCTATCTAGAAAAATTAAACAACTATTATTTCAGAAATAAGTTGGTGACACTTACCAAGTAATGGCTTTAGTGATCTGCTCGTTTGTAGATTCTAGTCTTACAAAATATAAATTAGGGCTTGGCAAATTAACCTGATCCAATCTATATTCTTTCTGCCCTACTCCTAATGCAAGAGTCTGCATGAGTTGTCCTAGGTGGTTGTAAATACTTAGCCCTGTAGTAGTCGTATTTGTCTCTTCAAAAGATAAACACAAAGCATTATTACATTTGTATACATTTAACTCACTACTGTTTTTAATAGAGTTGAGTGCATTAAAAGTAGGAGGTCCCACCCGAAGAATAAAGCGATATAGGCTATCGTTGGGTGCTGCAATAAAAGTATAAGGACCATTGTTCAACACATGGCTAACTCCTAAGGCAACATCCTCTAGAATAAGTTGGTCATTGGAAGAGAAATTAGTAAACTCTGTCATTGATATGGTATAAGTTCCTGTATTCGTCACTTTGCTCTGTAAAGGAATGGTCACAGGGAAGCTTTGTGCAGGTGGAATACTACTAATCCGTAGAGGACCATCTTCGGTAGCAAAAGCAAAATCTATTGAATTGGAATACCCACTTGGAATAAAAAAAGCATCAAAATTTGAATCAAATCCAGTTGTTGTATTGGCTCTAAAACAAGCAACAATTTCTGTATTTCGTCCTTGTCCATCCATTTCTAGTCGAAAAATAGGATTATTTGCATTCACCGATTTCAAAAATGTATTGGATGTATCATTTGGGTTGGTAACTCTCATGCTATTATCAAAGCTCAAGAAAGTATTGCTATTGGCTTTGACCCAAAACCCTTGCATAGATGGAATAATTGCCCCTAAATCGCTGGGAGAACCAATTCCATTCACATAACTTAAATAGGTTTTAGAAACTGGGTCCCAAATATAAAATGCTTTTTCTACTGCTCCTGAAGTAGCTTGCATCAACAAATCAAAATTTAAAGGGGAAGGGTAAGGGTTTCCAACTAAATTCCAACCTTCTGGTGGGCAAAAACTCTCATCTACAGTCGAGCTAGATGGAGAGGTTTTTAATAATACGTGAATAGGTCCTGTATTGATTGTTCCTTTCATATCCAAGGTAATACCAGAGCCTGCCATAAAATAACAACTGAATCCCTCCCCTTGCCCCATCATATGAGTCAGACTAGTCGGAGATAACCAGCCATCAAAAAGATCATTAGAAGTATTGGTCTCATCGTAATAATAGATGCGAGGATACGTAGTATTGAGCATTAACGAAAAATCATCCGCTAATTCGTTAATGGTAGCATCAGAAAAAGGAGAAGAAATAAAATGATGCCCGATCGTATTAAATAGGTATCGTTGAACCACCAAGGGACCAACAAACAGCCCCCCATTGTCTTCGACCAACGCCGATCCATTACTATCAGATTTGAGTACCACATCATAACCATTGGAATTAAAATTTCCACTGCTAAGTACTATTTTCTCATTTATAATGCAGTTGTCAGCAACAAGTACATTCGTTGGGTTGTCAATTTCTACTTGATCAAGCTCTCCTAAACGCACCAACTGAACGTTAGCTCCCCCCACTACTAGTTTGCCTTCTACTTTGCCATAATTATTAAAATCTCCCTCTAATCTCAATTCATAACCATCCAAAATGGATAAACTATCACCAATTTTAACCGTCATAAAGGCTCCTTCTACTACTGTAAAATTAGTTCCTAAAACTACATTGTGCTGAACGACAATATTCTGAGATAATGCAGGAATACAATTACAATCCCAAGTCCCTGCATCCGACCAATTACCAGCTGTAACAGACGTTATCGTATCTATAGAAACAAATAAACTAAATGTATAAGTATTGATGCCTAACAAAGGACAATTATCATCAAAAACAGTAACGGTAAAAACATTATGACCAATATCATTAATAGTTGGTGTCCAGCAGAACGTTCCTTTGGGAAATTGTCCAGAACTATCAACAGCAAATATTCCCCCAGATATGGCTCCATTCCATCTCATGGAAACAGATTGAGAAGTATTTGGGTCATTAGAAAAAACATCAAAACACACGTTAGTCCCTGCTTTTAGATTTACTAAAAACAAATTGCTGCTATCGATCCCTGTTAAAACAGGATTATCATTAACACTAGTTAGGACTGTAAATTGTATATCCCTTACTATTTCACCTATTTTAAGACCATTTCTATATTCTTCAACCAAAATGCATAAAACCCCAACTTGAACTTGGTTCGGGGTAAAGGATAATGCTCCTGTTGTGGTATCTATAGTAATGCCACTCACCGTTGACAAAGGACTAGTTCCACTAAAACCTGACGCATAAACAACTGCATTAGTGGCATCGCTCTTACAATTCACCAATGAAAAAATCAAGTCATCTCCATCTCCATCTATTGCTCCATCATTATAATAAACAGGTTGACCGCCCCCCACAAAAGGAACAGGGTCGTTCAAAAAAGTTGGTGAACTATTACACATACTAACATCTGGTATACTGGTATGAATATACATAGATTCAGAACCTGGTGAACCCAACGTGTTAATAGCAGAGCTTCTACAACATAGACTCCAATAAAAGTTAACATTAGAACAGCTCGGATTTAGCGTCACTGTTTTTTGGTAAACAAATTTTTCGATCCCATAAGCTCCCCCTCCTCCATTACAAGCAGAAGCTTGGGCATTAGCACATACAGGAGTAATTTCTTCTGAATGAACCAACATCATATAATGGCTACTAGTTGCTCCACAATCATCGTTTTGATATATAACTTGAACCGTTCCCAAATTAATTCCATTACAATCTCGGTAAATTGTCAATGTTAATTCGTATTGATTGCTCCCTAAACAAGCATAGGTCAAATCTCCTCCCATTAAATGAGTTGCCTTAGATTTATTCAGAAAAATAAGGCTAAAAATTATGACCCAATAAAATTGATTATTCATAAGTAGTTTTATTGATTTCATTTCTTATAGTATTTAGTTACTTAATCGTTAGCAATACCTTTCTAAATAGAAATACGATTGAATTCTATCAATAAACAACCAAATTCAAAACCAACACCTAACCACCTGTTAATCAATATTATTTTATTCTTTTTAGCACAAAAAAAATCCATATCTTGGATTTTTTTTAAAATATGGAATTTAAATGCAAAAAAAATCTTATTTTAGTCCATTCAAATATCTACTTTACAGCTGTCCATACAAGAAATATAGTCCATCAAAGCATTTAGATTATCCCATCGTTTATATACTTCAACTATAATTTTTTACCTGTTTTAGATATTTTTTTAGAAACTCCATATAAACCTTCTTTGCTAGTACCGCAATACTGAAGTAATTCTTTTTAAAACTTATACAAGAACCATCCAGTTGAAAATTTTTATAAAAGTAGAACTCGTTAAGTTTACCTTATTTCTGTAGATTTTTTCTATTTTTGAAATTTCAATATACTATTGATGAAGTAATTTGTATCTTTTACAAGAGATTTTCAGGCTTGTTGCATCCCCATTTCAATGATCAAGATGTGCCTAAAGTTTTAAGGAAAAAATTTTAGGGTGTAACAACAAGAAAATAGGGCTTATGTTATAGTAATAGATATTGATACTATAATATGTAATAGATATTGATACTATAATATATAGTACAACAATCATTTTACTAATAAGCAATCGTTAACAAAGATCTACTTTTCGTGTACTTACGCATATTTGAGCGAAACACATTATTTACACATAAGAATTAAATATATAATTCAACAAAATGGCTAATCAAAACAACAAACCTAAACACAATTATCTATATTATGGAACCAAAACATCAGCTAGTGAAGTCCAACGTCTACTAGAGCATTCTATCCAAATAAATGAAATTGCTGAAGCTGAAGGCAAAAAAAAATCTCCAATCTGTATTTGGGGAAAACATGGTATAGGAAAAACCCAATTAGTAGAATCCATTGCCAAGAATAAAAATTACAAATTTGCCTATATTGCTCCTGCTCAATTCGAAGAAATGGGAGATTTAGTAGGGATGCCTCGTATTACTGACAATACAACTTCTTTTGTTGCTCCAGATTGGGTACCAACTCAAGAGGGACCTGGAATTTTGCTAATTGATGATGCCAACCGTGCAGATGATCGTATCTTAAGAGGGATCATGCAATTGTTACAAAATTATGAATTAATCAGTTGGAAATTGCCCCAAAAATGGCAAATTATACTTACTGCAAATCCAGATGGAGGAGATTATTCGGTTACTCCAATGGATGATGCCATGCTAACTCGTATGATGCATGTTACCATGGATTTTGATGTCAAGGAATGGGCTAAATGGGCCGAAGAAAACGGTGTTGATCAACGTGGAATCAACTTTGTATTAACTTACCCTGAAATGGTTACAGGAGAACGAACAACTCCTCGTACACTAGTACAATTTTTTCAGTCTATTGCCAATATTGAGGATCTTACCAAAGAATTGGGCTTATTACAGATGTTGGCAGATTCTTGCCTAGACTCCAATACAGTAGCTTCTTTTATGGCTTTTGTCAACAACAATTTAAGTAAATTGGTCACTCCTGAGCAAATCATCAACACCAGTGATTTTAAAAAGGAAGTTTTAGAGCATCTAAAAGGCATTGTAATGAAAGGCACTTTGCGAGTAGATATTCTGGCTACACTCTGTACTCGTTTGGTAAACTATTTAGTAATCAACAACATTAAACCAAACAAAGAACAACTCGCTAATATCAAACAATTTATCAAAATAGATTTTATCCCGAATGATATTCGCTTGTCAATGGCACAAGACTTAGTTAGTGCACAACACTTAAAATCGATTATGGCAGATCCAGAAATTGGAAAACTGCTATTAAAAAGAATGTAATCAATAGAGATTTAGTGCTACGAGGGTTGTAGTCCCTTTAGCCATCAATCTCGTCCAAACACCTAATAAGTACTCGCCAGTCTGAAAATTTGAAAATGCTCTAAGTCGCTATTTTTTCAAATTTTCAAACTGGGTACTATTTCTCTACTTTTGTCTTGATTTACATTGCTCAATACTTATAGACCATGTCATACCAACCTGTATCTCCTCTTATTGTCCAATCTTTAATAGATATAGTTGGTTCCTCTCAAGTACACAGCAGCCTATCCAAGTGCACTGCTTATGGTCAAGACAAAACCGAAGATTTGCTTTTTTTGCCTGAGGTTATTGTCCTTCCCAAAACAGTCGTACAAATCCAACAAATCATGCGGCTTTGTTCTCAAAACCAGATCCCTGTTACCCCTAGAGGCGCAGGAACTGGGCTAGCAGGAGGTGCCCTCCCCGTTTGTGGCGGAATTGTATTGTCAATGGAGTGTCTAAATCAAATCTTAGAAATTGACGAAGCTAATCTTCAAGTTACCACAGAACCTGCTGTTATTACAGAAGTCTTGCAAGAAAAAGTTCAAGAAAAGGGGCTCTATTATCCTCCCGATCCTGCTAGTCGTGGTAGTTCTTTTATAGGGGGTAATGTAGCCACTAATTCGGGTGGTCCAAGAGCGGTAAAATATGGGGTTGTCAAAGATTACGTGCTTAATCTTGAAGTCGTACTTCCCAATGGTGATCTGATATGGACAGGTGCCAACACCCTCAAAAACTCAACGGGGTACAACCTCACCCAGTTGATGGTTGGTAGTGAAGGTACTTTGGGAATTATTACTAAAATTGTCCTCAAATTAATTCCGCTTCCCTCTCATAGTTTATTGATGTTGGTTCCCTTTCGTTCACCGACCAAAGCTTGTGCTGCAGTTTCTGCAATCTTTCAAGCAGGAATCACTCCTTCTTGCCTAGAATTTATGGAACGAGCAGCCATAGATATTGCCGCTAACTATTTACAAAATAACACCCTCCCTATAAAAGAAGAAGTGCAAGCCCATTTAATTGTTGAAGTGGATGGAAATCATTTAGATTCATTATATTTAGATTGTGAGAAGATCAATAGCGTATTAGAACAATTTGATTGTGGCACTATTCTACTAGCAGATGACCAAACCACAAAAAATACACTCTGGCAATTAAGACGTAACCTCAATCCTGCTATTAAGCAATATTCTGCCGTAAAAAAGGCAGATACAGTTGTTCCTCGTGCAGCCTTAGCAGAACTCCTAAAAGGTATCCACCAAATCAGCACTCAACACGGTATTCGTGCCATTAATTATGGACATGCTGGGGACGGCAATTTACACGTTAGTCTACTTCAAGAACAGCTACCCAATCCCATTTGGGAACAACAAGCCTCCTCTACATTGCAGGCTATTTTTAAACTCGTAAAGTCCTTAAATGGAACCATTTCAGGCGAACATGGAATTGGTTGGATTCAAAAAAAATATATGCCACTGGTTTTTAATCCTGTCGAACTTCAATTGATGCGTGCCATCAAAAAAACATTTGACCCTACTTCTATTCTAAATCCTTCTAAAATTATTGATTAACTCTCCTTTTAGTGACAAGTGCTGTTTGATATTAAATTATTTAGGTAAAATCGGTAACTAATATAATTTTATATCGTTATATTAGCATGTCTCCCCGACAGCTCTCAAATTAACATCATGCAGAAAGTCATCCTTTTAATTCTTCTTTTTTCGTTCTTTTTTAATCTCAATGGTCATGCAACTCATATTGTTGGTGGTGAAATCAATTACGAATGCTTAGGACCTAGTCCTAGTAGTGGAATCATGCAATACAAAATTACAATGCATGTCTATCGAGATCTTATTAATAGTGCTGTTCCTTTTGATAATCCTGCCATTATAGGAATTTATACTGGTCCCAACAGTACAACCTTACACAGCAAGTTAGCATTAGGTCCTCCTATTACTGCTAGAATCCCTATGAACATTAGTAATCCATGCTTAGTCGTCCCTCCTAATATAGGAGTGGAAGAAGCCATATATGTAGATACGGTTGAACTGCCTTATAATGCCGATGGATATTGGATTTCTTATCAACGTTGTTGTAGAAACAATACGATTCTAAACATCAATACCCCAGGGACAGTTGGAGGAACTTATACTATTTTTTTAAGTGCTCTGGCACAACAACAATGTAATACAAGCCCTACGTTTAATGCCTTCCCTCCCATTGTTATCTGTCTAAACAATCCATTGGAATTTGACCACTCAGCAACAGATCCAGATGGAAACACGCTTGTTTATGAGTTTTGCGCTCCATTTACAGGGGGTGGCAATAGCCAAACGAATCCAGGGGGTTTTAGCTCCCCTATTCCGAATCCGCCTGCGCCTCCTCCCTATACCCCTGTACCTTTTAACTTTGGTTTTAGTGCCTCTTATCCCATGCCAGCTTCTCCTAGTTTAGCCATTGATCCTAACACAGGGTTCCTAACAGGTTTTCCTACTGCGCAAGGACAATACTCTGTTGGCATTTGTGTCAAAGAATATGATAGTCAAGGTAATTTATTAAGCACAACACTTAGGGATTTTCAATTTAATGTTACAGCTTGTGACGATCAAGTTAGTGCAAAAATACCAGCCGACTCTATTGATTTTGTCAATGACCTATATTATGTAAGTTCTTGTAGTGATAGTACCATTAAATTTACCAATACAAGTACCATCCAATCCTTTATCAATAGCTATGAATGGAGATTTGATTTGGGCAATGGAAATATCTTTAGTTCAGGAATGTACGAACCGACCGTTACCTTTCCTAACAATGGCACTTATCAAGGTTGGTTAATTGCCAACCCAGGGTCTACGGGTTGCACCGATACGACCTATCTATCCATCAATATTAGCCTTGATTTGTCAGTTGACTTTAGTTTAACCTATGACTCTTGCGATTTAAAACCAATTGATTTATTGAGCCAAACAACCTATAGTCCCAACAGTCCTATTATAAGTTATGCCTGGGATTTTGGCGATGGCAGCACCTCTAATCAGCAGCATCCTAGCCATCAATATAATTATCCCGACACAGGGCTTTATACCATTAACTTAACCGTAGAAGATGCTTCAGGATGCACGGTCACTCATAGTAAAGATATTAATTGGAGCCCCCAACCTATTTTCCCTATTCAATTAGTCAGCGATACCATTTGTTTACCAGCAGATAGTCTTTCCTTTCAATCCATCTATTATCCAAGAAAGGGCTATACCTTTGCTTGGAATTTTGGCGATGGGCATAGCTCCAATGAGGTTAGAGGAGCGCACCTTTATAATACAACAGGGTTCTATACTAGAACGTTAACTGTAAAATCTCCAAGAGGATGTACCGAGAACTTTAGCAGTACCCATACCCTTTTAAATGCTCCCAAAGCTGCCTTTTCCTACAATCCCACAACTCCTACGTCCTTTGAACCACTGGTTCATTTTATGGACGAATCTGAATCTGCTAATTTATGGGAATGGAATTTTGGCAATGGGGATACTCGTATTAGTTCTTTGGGAGGAAATATCAGTTATACTTACCCAGATACGGGTAAGCATCTTGTTTCTCTAATTGTTACCCATACCAATGGTTGTACTGATTCTGCTCAACACCTTTTAGATATTGCTCCGCAATTTACTTATTTTTTGCCCAATGCCTTAACCCCAAACAATGATGGTAAAAATGATGTTTATATGGGCAAAGGCTATACTAGATATATCAAGAATTTTGAACTTAATATCTACAGTCGTTGGGGAGAGCTTCTGTTCCGCACCAATGATCCTACAGAGGCTTGGAATGGAAGAAAAAATAACAATGGAAAGAAATGCCAAGCTGGTGTTTATGTTGTTATTGCTCGAATAAAAGGACCTCGTGGTAAACAGCACGAAGTTAAAGGATTTGCTACGATTGTTTATTAAGTAATAAGTAAGTACGCAACAGAAGTGCTGCGTACTTACTTAAAAGCTTATCTGCATTAATTCTACTCCAAAACTAGCTCATCTTCTATTTCAAAATTTGCCCCCTCCCCAATAAGCCACTAAAACATAAAAACTAACTATCAACACTTTACATTTTATAATTTTTAATAAACTTATTTACCGCTCTCATCAAAAAATCCAAATACTTCGACAACAAACACGCTAATCTATAAAAAATCAAATGATTATAAGCCCTCCAAGAACATAGCTCTTTAATGAGTTACTCCAACCACTTATCTCTCAAAAAGACCAATTACTAAAACATCTACTTTTTCCAAGTCGTTAATTAGTCCACTCGTGCAAAATTCGCTACCTTTGCCTCGTCATTCATAGGCTTATGCCTCACAAAAACATAAGCAACTGATTTACAATTTATACCAAATTTATAGTACTGTATGAATATGAAATATATAGCTTATTTTTCTTCCAAGTTTACCCTACCCTTTAGCTGTTTATTCTTTTTTCTTTTGATGAATCTAACTTCTTGTGAAATCACGAAGAAAACAAAAAAAAATAATCCCGATGATCGCTTAGATCCTGTTATTGGAAAGAACACAAACCCCAATGACACCATAAAAACAGGCATCTATCACCCTGTTACCCACGTAGATAATGACAAGCCGAACAACAACACTTCTAATAAGGTGGATACCATCACTTGGTGTGATACCATCCCTAAGAGTGCAACAGAGCGAGTTGTTGTTTGTTTTGAAAAAATAGGCAGTAGTGCCATCAAAGCAGATACAGTAGCTGTTATTTCTATCAACAACAATGCACTATATACCAACACCGTAATTGACACCACCATTCATCAAAAACTAGCCTATCAAGTAGCTATAATGATGCCTTTTATGAGCAAGAGTTTTATTCCTGCTAATGGTAGAGAAATTCCAGTAAGGTCGATTAAAGCCATTGAATTTTATGAAGGCGTTTTAATTGCATTAGATAGTCTAAAAGAGGAAGGAGTTAATCTATTTGTGAATGTTTTTGATACCCAACGAGACTCGCTTACCGTTCAAGAAATACTAAATAAACGAGAATTGCAGGAAGCTGATTTAATCATAGGCCCCTTTACTTCTAAAAATCTAAAAATTGTTGCTGAATTTGCCAAAGAAAAGCAAAAACCCATTATATCCCCGCTTAACTCTCGTAGCAACTTAACTCTTGACAATCCCTATTTTATTCAGGTGAGTCCTAGTTTTGAGGTTCACAGCAAACACATTGTGGAGCAACTGCATAAGATAGAGCAAAACCAACGATTTATTCGTACCCCAATGGAAAAAAATCTGTTAGTTTTAGCCTTAAATAGAGATTCTTCAAGGGTTGCTAGCCTACAAAAAAGTTATGCGGACTACAAAAACGATTTTAATGCCAAAATTCCTCAATTAATTCGCTCATCAGCAACCATTGATATTGATGACATTAAGCCCTTTCTCAAAAAAGATCAGCTTAATATTATTGTAATGCCTACGCTCCACAACGAAGGTTTTATTTACAATTCTTTACGAGAAATTCAAAAATTAGTTGATAAAGTAGAACCCCAAAGAGGTTACCAAATTGTTATTGTAGGGATGGATAGATGGCGTTATTTTAGCCGCATTAATTTTGAATATTACGAGTCGCTCAATTTGCATTTTTCTAGCGAATACTTTGCAGATCTAAGCTCTAAAACTGTTCGACAGTTTAAATCCGATTACAAGGCTATTTACGGTATTGGCGCTAGAGAGTTTGGCTTCAAAGGTTTTGATATAATGCTTTATTTTGGTCGAATGATTCACAAATATGGTGTCAATTTCCAAACACATTTATGGAAAGAAAAAGCACTGTATAACCACACGCAATTCAAAATTGAGCCTACCTATCAATTTTTAACGCCCCTAGATGGCAGTAATCCAGACAGTCGCCAATCGGTTCTCAAAAATTACGAAAATAAATACCTGAATTTTTTAAAATTTAAGAACTACCAATTAAAAAAAGTCAATAAAGAGGGATAAACAATCCGATAGCAGCCTTGCTGGTTTATAAAATAGGGCTGCTCGTCTAACAAAGGGATAACAAAGCTAACGTTTTCCCTTTGTTAGCATTTATCCTACAATTAACTGCGCTACTCTTGCGTGCTTGTCCAAGAACCAATATTATCTAATCTATGTTTATCCGTGTAATATATTTACTTATTGGTATCGCAATCCTTAATCAAGGGTGTAGTAATCCTAGCGACCAAACAACCAAAGAACGTCCAAGTATTAATTTGGTCACGCCTTCCGCTCAAAGTCAAAATATATTTCAAGACAATTTTAAGGCACAGAAAGAAATCCACCAACAAGTATTTTCATGGGTAATGGATTCTACCTATTACACAAATCCTAGTTTGTTGGTGAAACAATTGGGCTTGTTTTATGGGCAAAAAAATGTAGCACAAACTACAATTGTAGCCTTTGAGCAACAACGTTTATATGGCTTAAAAGATTCTGTTTGGTTTATCAATTGCCAATCTATCTCAGAAGATTCTGACTGTGCATACCCTACTATGCATACACAATATTTATTTAATCATCAAGGCAAACTCATCCATAAAAACCAAGCTGCAATTGCTCAATTTATTCCAGCAGTATTGGATTCATTGCCCATTTATATGAGTATTAATCACGATTGCTCAGGCAATGGCCAGCATCATTTTTATGTGTACCAGCAGGGCAAGCTGATCGATATTTTTAATGTTTTGTTGAACAATACGCCCAAGACCTATGATGCCAATCCTGAAGGAAAAGGAATGTTCAGAAAAAAACACCTTGATTGGTTCATTCAGGACCTCAACCAAGATGGTTACAACGACATTTTGCTAAAAGGTAAATGGCTGGTTTTAGAAAATGACAAAGGAAAAAAAGTTCCAGCTACCCGACCATTAAAAGCGGAACGTGTTGCCTATAAATTTATATACAAACCAACTAAAGAGTACTTTTTATTGGAATAATTTTTTTTAATTCCTCTATTTTTCAAAGGCTACTTTTTTTCTCTTTAGAACAAAGACCAAAACAAGAAAGAATATTCCTACTCCTATCAGCCATGGAAACCAATCCAATGGTTGTGTTAATTGAATAGGTCTATTATCACCCAATTGGATAAAAGGCGACCAAAACGCTGGATGGGCCGCCCAAGTCGTCGTCATTGCTATATAGTCAAGTTTGGCTTGACGCAACGCTTGATCTTTGGGCATTCCCTCTGCTAAATAATTGTAAAAATAAGTCATAATAACCGAGGTAGAATGGTCATTGACTTGCCATAACGAAACCACTAAAGAAGGCGTACCTGCATACATAAACGATCGAGCCAAAGAGATAATTCCTTCCCCTTGCTTGAATTCTCCATAGCCCGTTTCACAGGCTGACAAAACCACTAAGTCAGCATTTAAATTTAACCTAGCAATCTCATAAGCTTGCAAAAAATTATCCTCTAGGCTGTCCTTATTTTCTGTAAATGCCAAGCTAGAAAGCATGGGTACCCGTGGGTGTAGAATGCCATGCATTGCCAAATGAATGACACCATACTTCCCTGATTCTTGCTTAAAACAGGCTTCATTGCAAGCCATTCCTTGGATAAATTTACCTTGAAATTCCTTGGACAGATGTTTCACTTCTTTTTGAGCAGCAGGCAAAGGGCTTAAGCCTTTTCTCCAATTTAGGCTATTGATGGATCGTCTTTGCAACAAAGTAGAATCTACGATATATTGCTTAGGATAAGCCGCTGCACAGGCTAAAATTTGATGATTATTAATTGGTACTTCCTGATGTAAATTTTCCTTCCATAGCGTTGCAGAGTAATTATAACAAATAGAATAATCATTGAGCAAATAAGGTAAGTCTTTATACAAACGTTTTTGCTGGCAGACATCTTTGCTTAAAAAGGCCTCAAATGGTAAATGCCCTAGTTCGCCGTCTGCAACAATGATTAATTGATCGGAATCAGTCCCTTCTAATGCTTCTGCTATCAGTGTTTTGTAAAACCAATAGGCTTGCTGAGTATACAATGCATAAGCTTCTTCTTCCTGCTTAACAAGCCTGTTATAATTACTCAGGGCATCGTGAAATTGTTTAATATTCTGCTTAAGCTTTGTTTTTGAAACCGAAATTGGTAACAAACGAATAGAATCCTTACTAACCACAAATAAATAAGTAACCGTATCGGTAATAAAATATTCTAGCAAGATGCTTTTATCTGTTAACAAGGCTTGCACCTCTGTAGCCTGAGCAGTAATATTTTTATATTTTAACTGATGATAGCGTGGGTAATCCTTTTTTATCTTTTTTAGAAAAGCATCAATTTTTTGATTTAATAGATTTTCAGCAACAAGCAATTGATCTTTCTCTACAGTCGTTTTCGCTTCATAATAAGCCTTCTTTAGTTCTGTTTTTTGGGTTTGCAAATCCAACTCCCTAAACACCAAACTATCGGGTAAATCTCCCATTATTTTAGCTCGATTACCTTTAATTGCATCCGCCAGTAAAATAGATTTGTTTTGTTCTGAAAAAGCAAATGCCTCACGGGTAATTTCGGTTCTATTCAATGCGATAGCTGCTGCGATGCCTTCACGCACCAACCATGTATTTTGATCTAAGATTCTAAGTTTATTCTGCTTGCCAGCAAATTGATTCCTAATTTTTTCATTCACCATCATCCCTACCTTTATTAGGATAAAATATTGCTTCCATTCTGCTTGATTAGGAGCCTTATCCAGCTTTTTTTTGGTAATTTCTATCAACTTCCGAATCATCTGATTTGCCTCTACAAGTTGCTTAAATTCTAGATTCACGAGCTTCAATAAATCATCCAAAGGGCTAATCGGCTGATAAAATTGGGGTTGATAAGGCGTAACTGCTTTGTTACTCGTTCTAAAAGCCGAAGGAAAAATCGCTTTAAAGTTGGTACTATTTTGAGCAATCCCAGTCATAGCATAAGCAAAAGCAGTATCTAAACGCTCCTGCTGTAAATATAAATGAGCTAAATTATACCATACTAATCCATGCAGAGGATCTTCCTTAGACAATATTTTTTTCCACAATTTTTTTACTTTCCAATAAAGCTCCTCTGCCTTTTGATACTCCTGCATTTTTGTGTACAACGCAGCTAAATTATTCAACGCACCACCATACTTAAGGCTGGATTTTCCATAAAATTTTTCATTGATTGCCAAGCTTTTTTGAAGTAATAGTAGCGCCTTTTGATACTCTTTTTTTTCTTTATAAAGAATGGCTAAATTATTTAAAATGACCGCATATCTGGGATGTTCAACTCCAATGGTTTGTTCTGTTATTGATTGGGCTTTCAAATAATAATATTCTGCACGATCATAATTCCCCATATCTTTGTACAATTGAGCAATGCTGCCCAAAGACCGTGCATAAATTCGATGTTGCACTCCAAATACCTGTTCTCTAATAGCCAAGGCTTGTAAGTATAAAGGCTCTGCTTCTTCAAATTTCCTCATGCGCCGATAAACTACTGCTAAATTATTTAGCCACAAAGCATAGCGAGGGTGTTGCTCGCCCAAGGTTGCTCGCCAAATTTTCCCTGCCTGCAAATAATACTGCTCGGCTGCTTCATATTTTCTACTTCGCTCATATAAAGCGGCCAAATTATTCAGCGAGCCTGCATACTCCTCATGTTGTGCACCATAAGCGTCCAAATAGATTTTTTTGGTTCTTTTGTAAATGGTTTCTGCTTGTTCAAATTTTTCTATTTTGACATACAGCAAGGCTAAATTATCCCAAGCAAAGGCTGTTTTGGGGTTCTTTGCTCCAAATATTTTTTTCTTAATATCAATGGCTTCAAGATAAAGTTGCTCTGCCTTTTGATATTGACCAGCCATATAGTTAAAAAATCCCAAGCCATCCGTATAGGTCGCATATACAGAATCTTGCTCTCCCAACGCCGCTCTAGCCTGAGTTTGCGCTTGTTCCATATAGACAATTGCCTGCTTAAAATTTCCTTTTGAATAACAGGAATTAATAAGGCTATCCAGCGTTGAAAAAGATAAGTTTTCGGTAAGTTGGGCAATACTTACGAGGGGCAATACATTCAAAAAAAATAATATAACAAGTCTCATTTATAATTGGTTACATGCTGTGATTCATTAAGTAAAATACACATTTTAAGATCTTTTACAAAAAAAAGGATTGGTTGAATCAACCTTAGCATGGAAACAACGACTAACTAGGGAAAGTTAATGTTCAACAACATTATAAATCGCAATCAAGGGAAGCACAATAAAAATTAAAACGCCGATATTCATCAATGCATGTACAGGGAACCCAGAAATAACGGAGGCGTATCCATCTCCCAAAAACCAAAGAAAGGTTGTAAGAGCAATTGTATTCCAAGCCCATGGTTCTCCTTTCTTTAATGCATATCTTGCAATAGCAGCAATAAAAATTCCCCAACTTGTTATCACACCTCCTGTAGCTCCATAAACAAAACGTTGAAAGTTCAGCTCCCCTGCATTCAACTTATGATAAGTCATCACTTCAAAATAATTATCGTAATACATTGTTCCTAGTGTAAAATGCATAAAAGGAGTGTAACTTAGCAGTCCACCAAAAACTGCTAATACGATTCCAATAAACGATAAGTAAGTTGCCCAAAAATGAAGCTTTTGCTTATCTAAAGTCTCTTTCTTATTAATATTCATAACTTATTTATTAAGCACTTAGTCGCCTTTTGCTTCTCCTTCTTCATCGCAAGAACAGTTCCCCTCTATAACATTACCATAAGGATCGGTTACAATCCCACAACAACTGACAAAGAGTGCTTGTAATTTATTTTTAGCCCGTTGAACCCTCGACTTAGCCCCAGAGTAAGAAAGACCATTTTGTTCTGCATACTGTTTTTGAGAAAGCCCTTCGATCTCCGTTTGAATAAATGCATCCTTATACTTTGGAGGAAGTTCATAAACCATTGGCAATAGACATTTGGTACAAACCAACTGCTTTTCTTCCTCTTCATTAGCCAAACTCAACTCCAGTAATTCTACGGTATTGGTCTTTTTTTGCTTTCTATAAAAATCCACAATTGTATTTCGAGTGATTCGATAAACCCAACTTGATAATTTGTCTTTATGGGTCAAATTGGCGGCATGAAGGTGTATTTTAATAAAAATTTCCTGCAAAATATCTTCTGCATCCACAGGGTTATTAACTTGTTTTTTTATAAATCCCAACAACTGTTGCTGAAAGGCACGCCATATTTTTTCTGTTGCCATCGTCCTATGTTTAATAAAATAATCCAATAAAACTCCTAAGAGTCGTTTTTAAGGCCTATGATAAAAGACGCAACTTTAGAAAAAAGACGCAAAATTTTGGATAATTTATTTTGCTTTTTATCCCTTATTGAACAATCGATACCAAAAATGTCCCGTCAGAAAATAAATCACCAGCACAAATAAAGCCCCTGCTACAATACCATTTTGAGCAATAGTTCCCAGACCGTATTGGTAAGCATACAAACTCATAGCAACAACAAAATTAATTAAACCATAAATAATATTTTGCCAATTTCCTATTCCCAAACCACTAACCATTCGACCTTTCCAAACACCAAGCACAAAATGTGGCATGGCATTCATTAAAGTTAATCCAATAATAAAATCAATAATCGTCATGTTTTTCTAGTTTAACAACCTGTAAAAATTCTATTGATAAATCAAAGATCTGAATAATAAGGCACTCTAGCTTATCTAAAAAGTTCGATTATTTGTCTGAATGGTCTAAACGATATTGCGAAGGACTTGTCCCATAATGCCTCTTAAAAACTCTAGACAAATGCGCCACTGTTTTAAAGCCACAATCGTAGGCAATTGTCGTAATGGCCTCATCGGATAACAAGAGTAGATTGGCTACTTTTTCTATTCGTTTGGTTATTCTATAACTCGCTGGTGTATCTCGGTAGATATTTTTAAACGCTTTTTTGAAACTAGAAAGGCTTCTATTGGTTAGCTGTGCCAGTTCTTTTATCGTCAAATCCGAGCAAATATGCCCTTCTATAATTTCTTTAAATTCGATGGTTCGCTCAGAAAACAGATTTTGCATCAGGGTTAAAACTTGGGGAGAGTTCTGGGTCTGAGTTAACAACAGAATGATCTCTTTTAGTTTTAAGATTAAGACATCTTCGGTTGCCAATCTAGGATACTTAAAGTACAATTGGATGTTATTGATATAATGCTCTATCAATTCATTGGAGGCAACTTTAGCCGTATTAGCTCCCCTAAAAGCTTCTTTTTTTGTCAAAAAAGCAGGTAACCCTTGGGCATATATTTTTTGTAAGACCTCCAAATGAAAATGCACTACTATCGTACTATACCTCGTTACGCTATCAACTGCCTTTAGTTTGGTCGTATAATTGCCACATTTAGCCAAAAATGCTTCCTTGGTTTTGATTTTCAGGTTTTCTGTTTCTGAATAAGTAAAACATTCTCCTTCTAAAACATAAGCAAAGCAGGCTTCATCCTTAGGCATGGCAGCCGTTAAAGACATTGGAGTTTGTACAACCGTCCAAGTAAACAACGGCTTGCCCAGTAGCGCAATTGATTTAAAGTCAACTATCATAGTTTTTATGCTTCATTTTAATTTGCTGTTTTAAGCCAATGTATTGCCAGACTGCAAAACACAAAACAACAGCAGTAACAACGGCTATTAATAAGTTACCAACTGAAGAAATACCAAAAGGTTGAATAATTAATACAAGGGTAGATCCCAATACCCATAATAAGTCTTGTATAATTATCAGCCACACGTTCTTGATTTTTTGTTGCCGAATGGCTACAACAATAGTGCTGGCAAAAAACAATAAACCTATTCCAATAATAAAAAAGGGAAGCGATGCCTTTAATCCAAATAATTGTGTTAAATCATTTGGAAAAATCAACATTGCTAATCCTGATAAACTCGAAAAAATGGCATTTCCAGCCAATGCTTTTTGTAGAAGATTCATAACTTTTATCGTTTAATTTAGTACATTAAATTCAATACAAAAATCATCTACTTTAATGTTTAAATATTGATATTTTGCGCCAAAAAAGAAGCTATGAAAATAAATGCCGCTTTAGTATCCACTTTAATTGATTTTGCTGCGTCTAGAGGAATGAATGCGACTCTATTACAGGCAATGGTTAAAGACAAAAATATTGACTACTGTGCTCTAGAAGCTAAAATTGATCTAGAGGACTATTTAGCCATCCTAACTAAAATCTCAACAACTCTAGCAGATGCCCGATTAGGAATCTCCTTTGGGCTGTATCTAAACCTTAGTGCCCTAGGTCTTGTACATACCATTTCATTGCAGAGTTCTAGTATAGAACAGGCACTTTTGATTTTAGAAAGTTACCTTCAAAACAACTTTCCACTATTAACAATCAAAAAAAACATTTTGGGAAGTCAAATTCAATTACAATTAGATACCAAAATAAAAACACCTGTCCTTCGAAAAAACATTCTAGATACTTCTTTTTGTTTAATTTTTAGAGAACTAAAACTAATGATGGGAGCTACCCCATTAGGTTTGGCACTGCCTTATGCTGATCTTCTTTCCTATGAACTGCATCTAGGACATCCTATCCAATCAAGTCATTCGCATTGTTTCAGTCTCCCTCAAAATTCCATCAACCAACCTATTAATGCTAGAAATTTGCAGCAAATAGAATGCTTGCTTCCCAAATATCTGCAAATGATACAAACACCTGACCATGCGCAAAGCTTTGCAGCCAATACACGGCGTATGATTTTGCACCTTTGTGCACCAGAACTGCCTTCTCTAAAAATGGTTTGCAGGCAATTTTCGATGAGTAGCCGCACTTTCCAACGTAAATTAAATCAAGAAGGAAGTTCCTTTAGAGAAATTAGTCTTGAAATAAAAAAAGAATTGTCCAATTTCTTACAAGCAGGCAATAAAATGAAAACCAAAGATATTGCTTATATCCTTGGGTATTCTGAGTCGAGTGCTTATTTGAATGCCAAAAAGAATTGGTAAACTAATCCAAAATTTTAACTATTACGATATAATCACCAACCCGACTTTGAACCATAGGATCATCACTGTCCCAAGCCCCAACCGCTCGGTACGCCTTCACGGTTATCAATTGATTTAAATAGGGATTTAAGTTTGCTCTAGAAAGGCTGTCTGTTGTTACCTTTACAAAATAATTTTGCGTTGCAACCTGAAAAAATAAACTCGCTGCCCCATCTATTCGTCGTCCTCCTTTATTCACAAAAGGCACTTCAATCAACCTACCTTTTATCTCCTCAAAATCAACACCTTGAAATTTCATTTTTTCTTATTTTTAGTTTACATCAAAAGGAAGCCTGCATTCAGACTAAAGCGATTTATCCTTAAAAAAAGATCAAGAAATGATTAAGTTTAGGCACTCTTACTAGTATTATTAGTAAAAATAATTTTTTTTAACTAAAATAGCACTACTTTTATGCTATCCCCTCCCCATTCTCCCGATATGAATTGTCCCTTTTTTAAGCATCAAAAACCACTCTCCTAGTTCCTTTTAGTTGAAAGTTCCAATTGTTATTTACCCTACTATCCTAGCGATAGCTGCCTTACCCATCCTATAGAAATCGTTTAGATTGCAATTGTTATGACAAAACTTTTTGACTAAATATCTTATCATTTTTATTATCATCTACCCCCTTTATTCTCTAATATAGTCCTACCGCCTAACCAAAGCTTTTAACGGCAATATAGAGGAGAAAAGCTAGCGTAGATTAACTATTGTATTATGCTTAAAATAATAAATTTAACGCTTTTATTTGCATTTATTGTTTCTAATAGTATTGCCCAAAATGTAGGAATTGGAACAACAACCCCTCATAGTAGTGCTAAGTTAGACATAGAAGATGCCAATAGAGGGCTTTTAGTACCCAGAATTGACATTCCCAATTTAAATGCAGCAGCTCCTGTCACAGCTCCTGCTACTTCTTTATTAGTTTATAATACCAATACGACTACTGGGGTTGGTTATTACTATTGGGATGGAACCAAGTGGAACCGATTGAGCGATCAATTGATGAATGCAGACAACGATTGGCACGAAGTAGGAACAACAACAGCTCCCAATAACATTAACGATAATATTTTTACACATGGCAATGTTGGGATTGGTTCGGTTACTCCTTCTACCAAACTAGAGGTAAATGGCGACAACATTTTAACACCATGGGCTTTGCTCTATGGAGGAGGAGGAATACATGAGAACATGGCATTAAGGCTTTGGGATCAAGGTACTGATGTTAACAACATTAATATTGTTGAATTTGGTCACAACAGCCCTACTTATGTAGCAGGTGCTCGCATTCGCTCCGTCAATCCTGCTTCTAATGCGGCTACTGGAGCCAACTTATTTTTAGAAACTGCTTCTGACAATGCTGCGACTTGGAACAGCAATCAGTTGATGCTAAAAAATGATGGCAATGTGGGAATTGGTTTGGCGGATCCCCTATACAAACTACACGTTTATAGAGATGGTCCTAGTCATATAATGATTGAGGGAGAACAATCAGGCTATATCAATGCTGGTCTAGTCTTGAAAGCCAATCAAGCCAGTAATACTAGAGGATTGGGAACCTTTATGTACGACAATGGAGGGCAAAATGAATGGTTTGCTGGACGCCCTTATGCCGCTAGTGATCGTTTTGTTATTCAACGCCAAACAGGTCTAAGCGACCATAACGATGAAACAGCAGGGGTAATCAATGGCTCTGGTGGACTAACAGGAACACAACGCTTTTTTACGGTTGAAAACAATGGCTACGTTGGTATCAACAACAGTACTCCAGATATGCGCTTATCGGTTTATGAAGGCGGTAACACCAATTACATCGCTCGTTTTCATACCAACGGAACAACAGGAGATGCTTACCAAGGAATTCGTTTGGGAACTTCAGAAGGCAGTGGTAATGTCTATGCTGATTTTGCTGTCAGTAGAGTGAACGACATCTTTGGAATTTCAGTGGGCAACAGTAGTACGGGGCTTACTTTACATACACAAAATACCAATCAAATCGATCTTGCCATTACTGCTACTGGAAATGTCGGAATTGGAACCATTACCCCCAGCAAAAAATTGCAAGTTGCTGGTGGCTTACAAGTGGGAACAAACGGAATTTATACTGATTTAGTCTTTGAAACAGGTAGCCTTCTAGGAATCTACGAGCAAGTATTTGATATTTATCCACGTACCATTCCTGGCACAGGGCAATCTGAAGGATTAACCTATTTTAAGAATAATTCTTCGGTAGGGCTTACTCGTCATGATGTTGCCGTTCAAGGCTATTTGGGGGCTGGAACAACCGCTCCTACTGCTCCTTTGCATGTCGCTAATGGCCCCACAATGACAAGTGGTTATTCTCGTGCCGCTGTTTTTCATGCACAACATCCTGTGATCCAATTTAAAGGTATTTCCAATACCAATCATTCTGGTTTTATTGGATATGATGCACAAGCTTCTGTGGAAGCCATGAGATTTTGGACGGGACACACAGGGAACGATCATGGAGGTAGTGCCACCAATGCCATGTCAATTCATGCCAATGGAAATGTTGGTTTAGGTACGGGAACAGCTGTGCCAACGACCACCTTGCAAGTCAACGGAACCGCAAGCAAGTCTGGAGGTGGAACATGGACGGCAACTTCTGACAAAAGAACTAAAAAAGACATTGTGCGCTTCTCTGATGGCTTAAATGTACTGACGCAAATCAATCCTGTCACGTTCAAATACAATGGTTTATACAACACCGTAGACGATGGGAAAGATTATGTAGGTATTATCGCTCAAGAGGTTCAAGAAGTAGCCCCTTATATGATTGGTTCTAGTCTTATTGCCAAAACTGCTGAAACAGAGAATAAAGAAGAGATTTTAAATTATGATGGTGGAACGCATCTATTGTATATTCTGGTCAATTCTGTCAAAGAACAGCAGCAAATTATAGAACACCAAAAAAAGGAAAATCAGCAATTACAAACGGCAATTCAAGCCTTAGAGGATAGACTTGAAAAATTAGAAGCTCAATAATTGGCTTTTAGATTATAACATAGAAAATCTAATCTCCTAATTTGACAATTTGAAAATGATCGATTCGATGTCATTTTCAAATTGTCCCCCCTTGTTAAATTTACTTTTGCAAACACCAAGTTGTCATGCAACGCAAGCCTTGAACATTAGTAGTTTTGATGTATTCGGTTAGTTTTGCCCCCAATTGCTGTGTATAATCTAACAATAGCGCTTCATTAACCAAAAAGCGTACAGAACCATCTGGCAATAAAAAACGACCATTCCCCAAGGGCTGAACCAGATCTTCTATCCCTATGTCCGAAGCCAAACGAATAAATAATTGCCCCTGAGGTTTTAGTACTCGCCAAATGGCGTTCAACATTTGATCAAAATGATTGGCATCCTTGGCAAAATGCAATACGGCATTGCAAATTATGGCATCAAAAAAAGCAGCTTCATAAGGTAAATTTTCAATCGCAGCAACAACAAAATTTTGTCCATCATTACTTGCATTTAACTGTTGGGCTAGCTTTTGTACGCCTCGAATTGCCTCAGGATTTTTATCGACCCCATGCACCTCAAAATCACGCTTTAGGAAATAAGTTAAGTTTCTTCCCGTTCCACAGCCTACTTCCAAAATTCGCTGGCAATGCTCAAAACGCCCTTTTAACAATTGGTCAAATAAATAAATATCAATATTTCCAAATTCTGCTTTTAGATTCATTATTTTTTAGCTTCAAAAAAGTTGACCGCTCCCAATTGTCGTATTAGAAAAGGTATAAATGGCCGAGTAAACAAAATGGGCGCTAACAAATTCCTAAGCCACATCGAAAAACGAGAAGATGGCAAATAAGAAGCGACATTCTTAATGGCTTTTTCTTGCATAGAGGTTACTAAGGGGCGCAATTCTTGTTCAAAGATAGGATAAGATCTAGTAGGATCACCATTGAATTCAATTAATTTTTGTGCCAGTAAATAAGCTCCAGTCATTGCCATTGAGGCTCCCTGCCCAGACAAAAGTGTAATACAATAGGCTGCATCGCCAACCAAAATAGTGCGTCCTTTGTACCAATTTCCTTTTAATCGAATTTGGGAAACTTCATCAAAATACATCTTAGACTGTTTGGCGGCTGTCTCTAAAATTTCAGGAACAGGTTGAATAAATGTTTCAAACTCTTTTCGCAGTAATGCTACTCGTTCTTGGTGTTCCATCATTGGTAATTTTTCTGCCCTTTTTAGCACAAAAATACTCGTATTGCATGCTTCAGTATGATAATCTGTGGTATAGGTCATAATTTGTTTGTTGGGAATAGTCATCGCCAATACCTCATGCTCTTTGATGTTAAGCGGAGTATTATGTTCTATTCCTGCTACGTAATAGCCCAAAAAAAACTGTTCTACTTCATCTTCGCTGAAAACCAATTTTCGAGTATTAGAATGTATACCGTCTGCCCCCACCAACAAATCAAACTGCTCTGTTTTTCCATCTTCAAAGGTTACCTCTACCCCTGTAGGATGTTCCTGTACAGCTTTTAAAGAAGTATTGTATCGAATTTCTACCTTGTCTTTTATCGTTTGATATAAGATATCGACCAAATCTGTTCTTAAAAAATTAAATAATTTCCCTTTTTGAGCAGTTCGGAAAGCAGAAATGTCCAAGGTCATACTTTTTTTGCCTTTATCGGTATATTGTCGAACAATAGAAGATCCATGATCTCTTTCTTTTAGGGTGTCTAACAATCCCATTTGTTCTATAACGTGTACTCCCGAAGAGAAAAAATCAATCATATATCCCCCATCCCTTAAGCCACTAGCTTTTTCAATAACAATGGGTTCAAAGCCATTTTTTTGGAGAAAAAATGCTAGTGTCAATCCTGCAATCCCAGCACCTGAGATCAATACTTTTTTATTCTTCATTTTTATGGATTAAGTAGAGATAATCTTTAATATTTATGCATCAAGTAGGCCTCCATTTTCTCCAAAACTGCTTCATCTGAATTTGTGATATACTCTAGGGTGATTCCATCTAGGGTAGCCAATAACATTTGAGCTTCCAAAGAAGAATTGTCAGAAGAAAAAGGGCTTAACAAATGCGTTAAAACTTGCAATAATTCGGTTTGCTGTTGGGCCAACAGTTCTTTTATTACAGAAGGCGTTTCGGGGTGAATGACCAATAAAACACAAAATCGAATGCGCTCTTTTTGTGCCTTTAATAATTCAAAATAATAGCTCAAAAAATGCTTTAAGTTCAATTCTTCTACCTGAATCAACCCTGTTGTCATGCTGACTAAGGTTTCGGTAACGACTGCCTTTAATAGATCTTCTTTATTCTCAAAATGGGTATAAGTAAGTCCTTTGGAGACTCCCGCCTCTTTTGCTATTTTACTAATGGAGGTTTCTGTATATCCATGCTTGGCAAATAGCGTTAGCGCTGTATGTATAATTTTTTCTTTTTTTGTCATTGCTTTAGTTTTACGACCGACCGTTCAGTCATAAAACTAAAGCAAAAAAAGGAATAAAGCAATCTTTTCGTTAAAAAAGTTCAGCTCATCCCCAAAAGCACCAAAGGATAGTGTCTCTAGTGCATTAATTTTTGATGATTTTGAATATTGAAGTTTGTGATGGGCTCGTTATTTTTATTAAATAAAGTCCTTGATCAAAAGGAGCTAAATCAATACGAGACTGATATATTCGTTCGTATTTTTTTTGTAGGAGCAACTTCCCAGCAGTACTAAATACCTCTATTTTAGTGGTAGCATCGGTCGCCAATCTAATGGTTATTTCACCATCTGTAGGATTAGGATAGCAAGCATATTTACTTTCTTCTACCGTTTTTTGATAGTCCGTTAACTCCCCCAGGCAATAAAGGTCGGCATGTTCTAGACAGATTAAATCATAATCAATAGATTTACTAGAATCTATATTTACGACAATAAAATTATCTTGGTTTCTTTTTCCCATCCCACTCCCAATGAACGTAATATTATCATAGGTATCATACATAAAAGGAGTAGACCAAGGAGCTCCACCAAAATCACCAGAAAACATAACAACACGATTGGGTAATTCATGGAATAAGGGCTCTACCTCTGTCCAAAAGTTAATTCGATCCGTTGGATTAATTTTTCCTGCAAACGAATTGGGGGTTATATCGCTGTATTTATTATCATGCTCCCTCCAAAGCACTTGATGAAAAAAAACATAAATATTATCTGCCGTCCTTGCTGAAGTTTGAAGTAGATTTTTTAAATAAACCAGTTGGTTTCCCGAAATATTCCAATGGTCTAAATTAGGGTCTAACACAATAAATAAATCGTTTTGGAAGGTAAAATCATAATAAGTTCTACCATATCGACTTTCATAAACGGGTCTATTCTCCATATCGTGATTTCCAGCAGAGAAATAAACAGGTATTCCCAAAGAGTCAATATCCAAATCTACTTCATCCCAATCTTGCGCAACAGGATTCGGCGAAACAATATCTCCTGTCAAAATTCCAAATTGAATTTCAGTCCTGCCTTTGATGTAATCAAATTTCATTTTAAATGGAGGATGTAAACCAATATTATTCTGTCCAATCTCTCCGTAGGTATGCCCTGCGACAAAAAAAGAATACAAATTAGCGTTGCTTTGAGCATTTAAGCAAGAGCATAGCACGCAGAAACTAAAAATGATTAGAAGTTTCATTCTTTATAAGATGTTAAAATTATCAGTAAAATAGATGGTAGCATTTTCTATCTAAAACGATGGGTTTCGAATCAACTCTAAGGCTTTTTCTTTAGCCAGATCTCGTTCCTCTAACAAAGCGTCAATAGTGATGTGAATGGGATAAGTTGGCAACAATCCTCTGTTGGTCTGCTTAGGTTGTTGAAGCAGTTTATTTTTTACCCATTTATTAGGAATTGCTATTCTTATTTTAGAATTGGGTAACGTTAGGTGGTGGTAAGTTCCAGCAGCAAAGCCTTCGTATCGACTGCCTGCTTCAGCACCAATCACAACAGCGGCAGCATAAATATGTAAGTATTGTGCAATTAGAGCAGCCGTAGAATAGGTTCCTCCATTGGTTAAAATATACCACTTCCCTTTAAAGAACCATTTGTTGCGTTTAGGAAAAGAAGCGGCTACTTTTTTGCCATCCCAAGATAACAATTCTCTAAAAATTCCTTTATGCTTCTTTTTAAGGGCAAAAGCCAATAAATCATCCCCAAATTCTTTCATTCCTCCTATGTTATCTCTTAAATCAAGAATCAAATGTTTGACTTTATTTTGTCTCAAACGCTTAAAAATTCGCTCATAAAAAGCATAGGATTTAAGCTCATTCGCCTTGATAATTTCCTCGTTAAAGCTTCGAAGTGTTAGTGTAGCGATGTTCTGATCTATCGTTAAATTATAAATTTTATTAATTCCCTGCGGGCGTTTACGTTTTAATTTTCGCTGAAGCGACCACTTCGCCATCTCAGTTCGAGTCAGCGCCATTAATTGAACTTGCCGAATGGTTGTTTCTCCTCTTTTTTTATAATTGAGCACAAAAGAATCGGGGCGTTCCACAAACCAAAAGTAACGAGCAGACAATTCATTACTTAAGCGTTTCTGCTTAAAGGTTTCAATAGCTCCATCCGAAAAAGTATACTTAAAAATCTGTGTCCTAATCTGCTCCATTGACCGACCATTAATACTAAGAATTTCATCGCCACGTTCTAACGCATTATTGGCACTGAGGTTGTCCCAAACATAGGCTTGTTCTCCTAAAAATTGCACACTCAAAGGCAAACTTTTATAGTCTCCTTTCAAAAATCCAGCATAAAAAGGATCTGCTGCGGTTCCTATTGTCACATGTCCTTCGTTGACTCCTTCTACCGCAAAACAAAGATGTTTATAGAATGTAAGCGCATCCATTGGCGCAGTAATCGCTGCTTGAATTGTAGTAATTCTTTTTCGAAATGCTTCTTTTGAGCTATAGGCATACATAGCGGGATTATAACGTTCCAGACCAGCTAACAAATGCACCAAATCTTCTTGTAACTCATCTTTACTTAAGGCGGATATATCTTGGGCATTCCCTCCAACAACAATCGCCATCAACCAAAACACCCAGATGTACTTCACACTAACATTGTTCACCTACTTAGTTTTTTATCCTGATATAACAAACAGAGGTTTCTAAATCTTTATGCAAGGGCAACCACTCTGCAAACTCGTCGTCAGGTAATTGATGGGCTACCACATTATCATGAAGGTTATAAAACTCTAATCGAGCAAGCCCTTCTTTCTTCCCTTCAAAAATAAAGAGTCCAGCAGAACGTCCCCCATCAATATCTTCATCGTCCAAATAAAAGGTAGGGTTTCTTTTATATTCAAGCACGGTAGTATCCGAATTGAAATAATTCAGTTGATAATAAATAGGCTGTACTCCTGCACTAAAATAATAAGGAAACAACAATTGCTCCCCAACCTTTGCAACAGTCGTATCTTGGGTAGAGAGTTCAATCCCTGAAGCCAATAAGTCATAATAAGCCCCTTCTTGTTTATTTTGGCAGCTAATAATTATGCTTAGAAAAAAAACAAAAAGAACCAAACGATACGTTGTCATAATATTACTATTTATTAAAAAGCCTATTCTTTATTCTCTTATTAGGGTTAACGCCAAATCAATCTCTGTTTGATCGGTATCTATGGTTTGAGAAAGCGGTAAGTAATTGGTTTTGCTAATGGTAAGTGGTATGGTATTCCCAATATTTTTAGGCGAAAGGATCAGATACAATTCATAGGTACCATCTTCTTGGGTATAAGCCTCGGCTCCCATTATCTGAACCAAGGCAGCAGCTACAGGCTTATTTTGTTCATTCGTAATCTTGCCGACCAACTTAATGGTCTTAAAAAAATTGGGAACAGAAGAGGTATTAATAGAATCGGCTATAGGAATCGTATGATAAGGTTCTTGAGTTTGGTTCCTCAATAAAATATTAATGGTATCTTGGGCTTCTGCCAAGTCTTTGGAAACAGTAGAAAATTGCTGCCAGCCCCACAAGCCCCAAGTACTAAATACAATCCCACAAACCAAGGCGACAATAGCCCCATCCTTGACTCGAGCCATTCGTTTTCCTTTTTTGATCTTTTGTTTACTCACCTTAACATACAACTCTTCCTCCCTGCTCAAATCCATCCGTTCTAGATGCGGTCTGATATAAATTAAATCATACTCCGTCAACAATAAGTTTTTAGAGGATAAGTAATGACGATAGCGTTCGTGCAGCAACTTAGTGGCACTTGCCCTTGCTTTGTCTTCGAGAGAAGCCTCTTGGTATATTTTTTTGGCAATAAAGTCGTGTGCTAATTCTATTTTCATATCCTATCTCTAATCTAGTTATTATGTAAGTTCTCGGAGGATACGCATTTCTTTAAATCGCTGAACACAGTAATCAATGACATTGGGTGCTATATTTTTAGAACGTTTTAAGCGTTTTTTAACTTGCTCCAAATCTATAGCATGTTTAGTGCCATTGTCGGTTACCAATTCAAATAAAATATCCAAAGGGGCGCCTTTTTTTACATCTTTGTATTTTTTGGTCAATTCTTTATCCAAAACCGACAATTGTTCATCCAAAAAAAGAGACATAACATCTTCTAAGTTACCCGTTTTTACAATCAAAGCCTCATCAAACGTAATTCCTTTTTTGTCTGGATCTCTTTTTTTGTCCATTTGGTACAAACGATCCAAGTATACTTGCAAATTAGCGAGGTCTATTTCGTGATTTTTGTCTCTCAGCTTTTCAATAATCAATTCAGAAATATTCTTTGCCCCATTCTGCAATTTGATATTAAATTTGACCGCAGTTCCTTCTATTACATCCTTCAAATTTTTGCTATTCATTTTTTCAACCCTCAAACGATTGTCAAACAAATAAGGAATAATTTCTTCAAATTCTGATAAATAAGCAATGTACTCTTCTCGCATTGAGATCAATACTTTGCATTGCAAATTTTCTTCTAACAACTGGTAAATGGTTTCAAAGAACAACTTTTGCTCCTCCTTATCACCAAGGATAAAGATTTCTTCGAATTGATCAAAAATAAGATATATTGGCTTAAAATAATCCAAATACAAAGAGCGCACTTGCTCAATAATGGAAGTAGTTGGTTTGATTTTTTTAACGGCATGTCGCTGAAATTCCTCTCGCATTGCTTCCATAATATTATCCTTTCTACGGATAAAAATAGGATGCCAATCGGTCGATTCAAACTCATTGCCTAAACCACAATTAATCAAACTTGTTTTACCAGTACCAGAAGCCCCATAAAGTAGGACTAAGTTGGTTTCCATTATTCTATCATAAAGTTCATAGGTTTCTTGTTTTCTACCAAAAAAGATATCCTTATCTTTCTTATCGTAAGAATCCAAAAACTTGAACGGACTTTTTACTTCTTTTGTCATAAGAGCTAATTTTTAACAAATGATGGGAGATTTTTAAAATTGTTTAATGCGAGCCTTTAATTTCTCCTCTGCTCTAACGGATTAAATCTCTTTCTAAAATCTCAAATTGTTGCTTGAGAACAGCATAAGGGTTGATTACCTCTGTAGTCGTTGTAGACCTACGTCTACGCCTAGAAGATCGTCGGCTTCTAGTGCTCCTAGTATTAGACTCCTCGCTGTCCTTAGCTGCTCCAACAGCTGCATTGATCAAAAATTGATCAGATACCCGCTCTTTTGCTACATAAATATTGTGAAAGGTAGCATAGTATTGATAATCTCTTTTGGGGTCTTCCCCATCTTCTCGGTGAGCATACATAAACAATTGTTGCTCGGTAGCCCTATCTTCTGTTAACCCATCTCTAAAGGCATTTTTGTCAATAATAAAAGGAGAAAGGTTTAAAAAAGTAGAAGGGTCTTGTATGTTAGAAGTTAAAATAACAGATGAATTATTGGTAAAGGTCTTGTAAATCCTTGCTTTGATTTTTTTGCTTCCTTCACTCACTGCAATATCTCCAACCTTAACGTTCAATCGACTAATAAAATGATTAAATTCTGTATCCATATTTCTATGGTTCACCACATGAATATCACGCACCGTAACCAAATCGTATTTTATCATAAATGCTAGATGGTACAGTATTGTCGATAAATAATATTCTCCCTCTACGCATTTTTCATACGTCTTGGCTTCCAATACCTCCATATTGTTGGTATGAATTGCAGAGCGAATCGATTCCAAATAAAGGTAAGCCTCATACAATTCTGAATGCGCATCAAAATCTTCAACAACCGTCAAAAAATCTTTAATAACAGGTTCACAATCTGCATCCATCAGGAGTTTGGTTCCATCAATGAAGTTTTTAAAATAATCAAATTGTCCAAACTGTTTTTTGTTGATATAAAGCATATCCACCAAATAGCCCTTGGAATTAAAGGTAGCCGCTCGTTTTTCGTCCCACATTTGAGACATCACAATATAAAATAGAAACTGACTGGTCATGCTATACACACTCACAATCTGTTTCAGTCGTTCAACAGATGGGGTATCCATGTCGCCATCTTTGGCAACCAACAACCTTATTTGTGCACCAATTGGCCAAGGGAAATTTTGAATAATTTGCAACAACACTGCTCTGGGATCTAGCTCTTCGTCATCCTCATAAGCGCATAAGGCTTCTAATTCTGGCTTAATATCAAACATGGGATAGATAACATCCTCAATGTGCATATTGACCTTGAATTTTTCCTTATCAATCGCCTCCGTTTTGGTCGTATCGGTAGGATAATAAGTCGGCATCTCCCAATTTAAGGCATCGTCACTATCGTCATTTAGATACAATCCCCAAGGCATTTTTTCTTCATCCGCATGAACAACCGCCTCTCCCTTGCGAACAATAGTTGCTCCAAAATCACCACCATAAGCAAACTTCATATTGGCCACTGCTCTACGAAAAGCAGAGCCAATGGTATGTCCATTGGAGAACGCACGATAAAAATCTTCTGCAAAAACAACTGCTTTTTCATCATTAATCGATACTGCCGTTGCAATAACAGCTTTCACCCCATTATCCAATAAAAATTTAACCTGAGCCTGAGTGGAACAACCATTCAAGAACACCAACTTCAAATTGGGCAACTGCCCCAACAATTCTGCCAAACCAGCAGCATTTCCATCTCCCCCTTCAAAACGCAGGCTTCCGCCATCGGCATGCCCACCATAATGAAAAATGGCGATCCGTTTGTCAAAGCGTTCGATTGCAGTTTTGATGTCATCAACAGTAGAGCTTTCTTCTCTAAAAACTTCTATAGTTCCCTTGTCATGGTGTGTACTCAGGATATAATTAAGCCGCTTGCTTTCGTTTTTTAGATAATCTAGATAAGCATCCTGCTGATTTGCAAATGTCAATAATATGACAGGACGTTCAATCATATATAGTTGTGTTTCGTGTTATGTTAGTTTTGTGATCTAGTTATGTTTTTTATAATACTCCGCTGATTAACTGCGTTGCTAGGCATTCCAGTTGGTACATAGTACCAAGCTACTCGTGCACTACGTTTATGTGGTACCTACGGTGCTAGATTAGCTAGTGCGCTAGCGTTTATGAGCTCCCTGAGGTCGGTTCGTTATCACCAGCAAGCTGGGTTCGGTTTTCTAGCGGAGTAATATTTTTATTGATACTCTGTTAATGATTGCAGAGGAGTGTTGATCTTATTGATCCAATAAAGCTTGCGCTTGTTCTACCCATTTATCTCTAGCTATTGTTTGTTCTGAAAATCCTAAAACTGCCCCTAATTTGGCAATAAAAGTTGTATCAAATTGACTAATTTGCTCGTACGTATAAATTCCTAATTCATTCAAACGCTGTTCGATAAATAGCCCAATTCCGTCAATTTGCTGCAAATCATCCTTTTGATTTGATAAAGCTTTTGGGATAGAACGACCAATTTCTTGTAAAATAGTAGATTCAGAATGTTTCTGGTTTTCTGTCTTTTCTCCTATGGAATCCTCTTCAGAGGCTATCAATTTTTGCGTGTCTATAGGCGCATACAATCCCTCTGCATCCATGGCCATTGTTGCTTGGTCTAATGCATTGTTCATATCCTCATGATCTGTATGGGTTAGAACAAGTTGCTCCTCAGATTCGTCAGAAGGCTGTTCTGCAAAAACAAATTTAGGCAACTCATTATCCAATAAGGTTTCATTCTCAATCAAACTATCACGAGGCACCTCCTCACTAAAAAATAAAACCTTGTCCATTACTTCAGCCGTATGTGCCAAATGCTGTTCCATTAAATCATCGTCCGACACCTGCTCTATTTCTGTTGCAGGTTGCCTCAAAATTGCCTCGTCCATATCCTCATAAAACCCTTGCATCCCCATAGCAGTATCCGCCGCTGTTAAAGCATGGTTCATCGCTTCCTCTTCCTCGCCTTCCAAAGTTACCTCCTCCTCTTCCTCAGCAGTAGGCAATTCTGTTTTGGCTTCTTCCGCCAATGTTTTTTCTAAATAAATTTTATCTTCAATCAGTTGACTTTCATCGTAATCTACATAAAATCCATCCTCTTTCATATTCTCTTCTGCCTCGACCAATAGATTAACTAAGAGTTCATCCATTTCTTTTTCTTCCTGTTCATCCGAGTGTTCCTTAGCTAAATAAGGCGCTAAACGCTCCATCAGATCACTATTCTCTGCCTCTAAATCTTGAATGTGCGCCTTTAAGCCCACCAATTGAATCTTCAAATCATCGTCATTGGTTCCATCCAATTCTTGCGTTGCCTCTAACGTAAGCAACATTTTTTTCAGTTCTGCCTTTTGTTCTAAAGCAGCATCCAAGTCTTTTTTCAACAATTCAATTCGTTCTGCTGCTTTTTCCAACTCGTCTGTTGTCGTTTTTAACGCTTTATCGGCTATCAATTTGGCATCCGACACTTCCAAGTGACCTTTGAGCATTTCTCCTTTCTCTTGCTCAACTTCCTCAATTAAGCCCTTTATGTCCTCCACTTTAAGCTGCATTTCTTCATGCTCCTTAGCCATTCTCTTATGCTCCTCCAACAACTTTTCATTTGCCTCTTTAAAATTTCGAGCATTATCCTTGTACAATTCTAACTCTTCGGATAAGAATTTTATCTTTTTTAGCTGTTGATTTACTTTCTCGTTTTTCTCCTTAAGATTTGCCTCTGCGGTTTGCAAATCTTCGTTTGTTCGATTAAACTTTGCCTGAACAACTGTATAACGCTCAGAAAGGTCTTTATTGTCCTTCTTCAAGACGGTATTTTCACCCTCCAGTTCTTTATTTAGCTTTTTGAGTTGACGGGAAGCGGGAAAATGTGCCAACAAAGCCCAAACTAGCATCCCCAATAAGAAAGAAATAGCTACTATAATCCCAAAAGCGAGGTTTGTTGTAAAATCGCCACTAATTAGTTTTAGAAATGCTTCTTGCATGAACAAATTGGTATTTAGGTATTAAAATTTAAATTTGGGTAATCAAACTTGCA
Source organism: Aureispira anguillae (assembly GCF_026000115.1). GTDB lineage: Bacteria > Bacteroidota > Bacteroidia > Chitinophagales > Saprospiraceae > Aureispira > Aureispira anguillae. The sequence continues at coordinate 160,584 of NZ_AP026867.1, read as the reverse complement.
ACGGGTGAAGTTGTTTTTTACTTTAAAAGATTCCTCCAAAAAAATACAGAACGATAAGCAATCTACGACTAACAATAATACTTAATTTGTAGATTTTATTATAATATTTACTCGTCGATTTTTTGCCATTGCCTCAATATTATAACTACCATCTGGATTTTTGTCTTCGACCATTGGGCTGGTTTTTCCTTTGGATTGCGTTTTTATCGTCACCACTAGATCATGCTCTTTTAAATACGCCTTAACTGATTTCGCCCTTTTAAGTCCCAATCGTTGATTATAGGCAGCATTCCCCTTACTATCTGTGTGCCCAATAATAACCAGATAATCATTGGGGTTGCGCTCAAAATAGTGTTTCAAAGAATCGACATAAACATCAAAAGATCGACTTGGTTTAAATGTTCCTGAATTGTACTCAAACTTGGCACTTTTATCTGTATACGTTATATTTTTGACAGAAGTTTTGATCTGTTCCAAAAGCGCAGTGTCTTCTTCTGTTGCAGCAATCTCCATCGGTGGCACATAGCCCTCTATATCAAAAGACAACGATTCTAACATTGGATAATCAGACGCCAATTTTGATTGCGCCTTAATTCTGGATTTAGCAACCTTATACTCATGGATCAATTTATCTATAATGGTGTGCGCTCTTGCTATCCCCAAATCATTGTACAATTGGCTGTTTACAATCGCTTCTTTTTCATCTTCTAAATAATACCCTGTTACCCAAAGCTTGATAGAATCCGCAGGATGCTCTTTCAAAAAAGTAGCGACCAAACTCAAAAATTTTTCATTCCCATCTACATAGGTATAAGCATGGCTTGCATGGTCAAAATAAAATTGCGGATAATTATCCAAAATAACATGTTCCCCTGCTGTTAAGTCTAAGGTTTGGGGAATATTTTCTAAAAAAGAGGAATCAACATCCACCAAAGGTGGACCACATTCTCCCTTTATTTCGCAGATGTAATAATTGCGAGCAAAAACAGCCCACACCACAAAAATGCTCAAGCCTAATAGAAATCGTAACATTTTATTTAATTAACAATGAAGATTTAATATAAAAAATACGCAAAACTTACTTAGTGTAATATATGCTTTTTTTTTCGAATCTCTTAATTAGGATTTCCCAAAGCAGGATTGGCAATAAAGTTTCTATCGGTCAACGCTTCTAAAAAACAAATTAGATCGTTCTGCTCTTTAGCAGATAAACCTAGGGGCTTAATCAAAGAATTCTTATTTTTATGAACAACAGCCCCCTTGTTATAATGGTTCACTACAGCCGTCAAGGAAGCCATGCTACCATCGTGCATATAAGGAGCCGTCAGCGCAACATTCCTTAAGGAAGGTACTTTAAACAAAGCCCGATCTGCTTCTATATGTGTCAATCGCATTCTCCCCGAATCGGCATAGACCTCATATAACCCATTGTTTTCAAAAGCAAAATTAGAAAAATGGGGCGGTGTATGGCATTTAGAGCAATTCGTCCGATCGCTCATAAATAATTTTAGCCCTCGCTTGGCAGCCTTAGATAGTGCTTTTTTTTCTTGCTGATACACATATTGATCATAAGCGGATTCCTTGGTTAATAAGGTGCGCTCAAATGCTGCAAGCGATCGAGTGATGACAAAGGGGTCGGGAATTCGATTGTACGCCAAACGACTCAGGCTGTCATAAAGCGGTATTTGAGTTAATCGCTTTGCAATCAGAAGAATATTAAAATCAAATTCATGGGCTTCCTGTATTGGGACTAAAATTTGCATTTCTAGGGTGGGCACCCCTCCTGCTCGTGTAAAGGAAGTTGCATAACCAATATTGCCCAAGGAGGGAGCATTCTGTACGCCTTTTCGTCCCTCTACACCAGGACTAGTTGGCAAATTGTCAGCAAAAGCATATTGTTGTTTGTGGCAAGAACTACAGGAGATTGTAGAGTCTCTAGATAGAATGGGATCATAAAAAAGTCTACGCCCCAATTCTACTCGCAAAGCCGTTAATTCATTTCCTTTGGGATGTTTTAAAACAGGAAAATCAGTAGAAAAAGCAGGGCCATTCAGTTCTACTACTACACAGCCCATTATGCCACCAATCAAAATACTAGACCAAATGAGTAATAAGACGAATCGTTGCATATTTTTCTACGTTGGGTAAATAAATAAGTACGCAACACTAATGTCACGTACTTAAGTAATATTTTAAAATTGGGCAGCAGTCCCCATTTACTGTACGATTAATTTGCGAGTAGCAATTAATTGTTGGTCTGCTAAGAACGAGTAGTGGTATACTCCTTTCGCCAAATCTTTGGTCACAAGCTCTAATTCACCTTGGCTGGGTAAATTTTCCACCGTTTTTACCGTTCTCCCCAATTGGTCGGTTAGCAATAAACGAAGCGATTGATTGGTTTCAAAATGATATGCAATAAACGTTAGGTCAATTGCAGGATTAGGGATTGCACTTAATGCTATTGTAGTTGGAATATCTTTAACGGCTGTTGTATTATCCGCAAAGAAAACATTAAACGTTGCTAAATTCCCGATGACTCGATTCATCACTCCTCCTTGCCCATGATAAATGGTTGCCATATTAACTCCTGTAAACAAACGGTTGTAGTCTGCATTTAGATTAATGGTGGTTGTATTTCCTGTCGTTGCTGTTGCATTGGTAACATTGAGATCAATATTGGTTAAATAATTATCTCCAATTGCATGAAATTCCATGGTCGTATTTGGAACACCGCCGCCAGTTCCATCTGCTTCTCCATCAAAAACAAGAAATTTGTAACCTGCTGTCCATCCCCAATGCATTGATGGTAATTGCGGTCCTAGAGGATGCCCTGCTACATAAGTGGTAGGATCTAAATGATTGCTCACTGAGTCCACCCCAACATCAAAACGAATTCCTTCTATATTCGTCACATTATGCATTCCTAAATTATAATCCGCAGTTCCTCCATTTACCAACAAATAAGTTCCATTTAGGGCTGTTACCTGCCCTCCATCGTGCACCAATTCGATACCCGACAAGTAATATTCGGTTCGTGAAACCTTAAAAACACCATTTAAGGTATTATAAACGGTTCCTGTATTCAATTGCAATGGCGCACTTTCTATCAAATGATTAAAATGCAACACGACATTTTGCTGCGCCTGTATGAGGTTAACCACGGTTAACAAGAGTATACTTAGAATAATGTTTTTCATAATAAATTATTGTTGTATTGTAATTTTTTTAATTGTTTGTCTAGTTGCTGTTTGTAACTGCAAAAAATAGATTCCCGATTGAAGATTTTGGGTGTTCAATTGTAATGAATTGACACCAGCAAAGCCTTGCTGTTCAAATGTTGAAAGAACACGACCATTTATCCCTATCCATTTCCCTAAAATTAATTCTTCTTTTTCTAAAGTTATTTCTCCTTCTAAATAATCGTTGGTTGGATTGGGAAACAAAGTGCAAGCTAAAGGTAGTTTATTTAATGATTCTGTTCCAAAAAATCCCGCTATTGCAACGGGAATTTGCTGTGTATTGATTGTTATTTGCGTATTTAAATCTAAGTAGTCAATTTTGATCGTATCGGTAAACTCAGCCGTAGGTTCCAATAAAACGCCATAACGTTCTCCTGGAAAAATCAGGAGCGTATCCGCTTGTTCTTCATGGGGCAATGGCCGTCCATCTGAGGCGATAATTCGAGCGTGAAGCCCCGCAGGTAAAATCAATCGATTTCCATAATTCCCAATATTTGCCAACCTCAAATAAAAGACTTCATTCGCACTCCCCGTAACCGCCATTCCCTGCGCTGCTAATTGTTGCTCTGCTTTTCCATTGACCAAAAAGTATTGTGGCAAATAACGTTCTGGAAGGTGATGCTGGGTTTGTGTAGTATCATGTGGATGGTTGATAATTGTATCATGATGCCAAACTGTATCAACTTCTGACATTAACCAAGCCAATTCCGTATCGTAAGCAGGACCATTGTTCCATGCCGTTTGACTGCCATCAGAAGGACGAACAATCAACATTCCATACATTCCTGCTTGTACATGCAAGGTAGAAACGACATGGCAATGATACAAATAAGTTCCTGCATGTGGCGCAACAAAATGATAATCGCCTTTGTCATCATGAGCTATGTCAAACGATAAATGGGGAACACCATCATTTTGTTGATCGACATCCAAACCATGCAAATGGATGGTATGAGGCGCACCTTGCGATTTGTTCCATAAGGTCAATTTGACCGTATCTCCCTCGTTAAACACTAAGGTTGGAGATGGAATATCAATTGCTGCATTTAGCGTATAAGTGAAGCCCATTGTTTTGACAATCGTTCCATCCCACATGGGATAAGCACCATTAATTTTGGCAAAAATCAATTGATTCACTTGCTGTCCCCACAATGCCCCTGCCCCAATATTCAAAAGAAGTATGATTAAAAATTGTTTTTTCATATCAAGGTGTGATTAAAATGGTAGAAAACATCCCGTTGGGATAAATATCATTTGCGGTAACTGCTACTAAGTTATGATCGTGTACAGGGTACTCCCCCTCTTTATCGGGTACAATCTCAAGCAATAACGTCTCCATCGGATAAATGGGAACCGTATCTTTGCTACGCCCTACATGATGGGGAAATTTACTCGAATAACGTATTTGAACATGGTACCCATGAAAATGCATGCTGTGAATACTTTGCCCAGTATTTACCATAGACAAAAGCAAAGTATCTCCCACCTGTCCTGTAATTCGAGCAGTTGGATCAAGGTTGATGGCGGGGTTACTATTTCCATTAATGGTAAAATAATCAGGCGTGTAAGTTGCCCAATTCACCACTCCTTGATTTGCCAATGCAGTATTCCAACTAGCTTGATGCTCTTTGATGTTCCAATAAAAATGGGCGTGATTGCTTTCCTTCACGTAAATACCTCCTGCCAAGCCCATATAAACATTTTCTGGATAATTTAAATTATCATAGTAAATAAACAATCCCATTGTGGCAAACAATGCCTGAACTCGTACAGAGTCGCCTGCGGAGATATTCTGAGGAACAATCGCTGTTCCCTTGATTGCAAATTGGTGGCTAATGCTATCGTTATTAACCACCCACAAATCTAACGAATCACCTACTGATAATTCAATCAAAGCATTGCGCTGCTCAAAACTGGGACTAAGATTAAACGCTGTGTAAGGAAATTTTTCTCCTAGTACCGTCTCCATAGAATCTCTATTGATGTAGATGGTTTCAGAAACCGTAGTAGCTTGTGCCAATGTAGGTAAGCAAATCAATAGGCACCAATAATAAATCAATCTCATTTGACAATTAGTTTTTGAATGCGAATTGCATTATTGGTAGTGCTTGTTTTTATAGTATAAATTCCTTGCTCTAAATCTTCTATATTTAGGCTCAATCGTTGCGTATGCAAGCTGGTTTCAGTCTGCACCAATTGTCCATTTAGGGCATAAATTTCAACAGAATGAATCCAATCTTTATCGCTTTCTAATTGAATTTGATTGGTTGCAGGGTTCGGATAAACAGAAAGGCTATGGTCGTTTTCTAAATAACCAATTGGCGTGGTGGCTTCTATTAAATAGGTCAGTGTATCTCCATTTGTTGGATTATTAATATCGTAGACATACATTTGGAACATTGCCGACTGATCGAGTGATAAGGGATTAATCGTCAACTTTACAAAACCACGATTTCCTCCTGTCAATGGACTCATTGTTCCATTGGTGCCTACAGGGAAATTAGACCCTACACACAGCCCATAAACACAAAGTAATTGATCCCAACTAGCGGGCATATCATTATGCACTACAGTATAGCCCAATGTAACGCTATCCGCAGGATTTACTTTTAACAACTCAATATTTAGATCCGTATAGGTATTGAGTGCCAAGATAGTCGATACCGTATCATTCGGCTGTATGGTATAAGTCTGTGCTTGAAGATTCGCTTGTGTTATTAGAAGGACTAATGCTATATATAGATATTTCATGTTGTTATATTTTTATAAACGATCCCCAATATCAATTTATTGAATTGATATTGAGAACCTAATGATTAAAAAATTAAATGGAATTAGTGGCTATGGCTATCGTGGTTATGTTGCTCATTTTTGACATAATCCATACCGCAGATGGGGCAAGCGCCCTCTTTTTCACTCCCACTTCCTTCACAATGCATAGGACAAATATAGGCAGCGGTATACTCTTTTCCAGTTTGTTCTACTTGGTCGGTTTTATGCTCTGAAGAGTCCACCTCAAAAGCACAAGCGTTTAAGGCAAATAACAATACAGCTAAAGAAAGAATTTTATAGATGCTTTTCATTTCAAATTGTTTTTATGTATTACATTATTTCGTGGTAAAATCGCATTAGATTATCACATGAGCACTACACAGTTGATTATCAAAAAGATGCGTTTTTATTCACAAAATAATTAATGCTTTTTGAGTGATCAAAAAACATAATTAATAGTTAAGTATGAACATAGGTTATCAGGTCAGCAGCTGATCCTAGCGCATTCTAACACAAAAACGATTGATGTTGAATATATAAGGGGGTATTGGGAGGTGGATAAAAACACAACCAAGCATAAGCTGGTTCCTGCTTATTTTTTAATTCATAATCTGTTGTAACAGGAATCCTTTGAATGTAATCAAAAGGTATGATAGCCAACAAGGTAGCAATTTCTCCACTTCCAGTTTTTAGATTGGTTTCTACATCAGCTTGTGCAAAATCCGATTTATCCAAACAACAATTGCGCTTTTGAAAACTTGGTGTAGAGGTACCTTTTTCTAGATTTGTTGTTAAGTGGTGTGAATTTTTAAGCCTACAAGATTTTCGAGCAGCACAGCAAGATTTGATGGTTCTCTTTTTAACTTTTTGAGGTTTACAGCAAGGAACAATCAAGTCTGCAAAAAAAGAAACCGCCTTTAGTTCTTCTTGACAATAATGCCGATAAGAGGCCACTCCCACTGTAGAAAGTAGGATGGTCCAGATGTTAATAATATGTAGACATTTCAAGAACATTCAAAAACTATTGCTTGTATTCACCAATAAATATAAGTAATTTTCACTGTCCCTCATCAATAAAGATAAGGTAATTTTTCGATTCTAAAAGACTAAACTGTCATTAACCAAGCCACATTTTAGCATTTTATCACCAAAATAAGGGTTTTTAACCTGTTCTTCCCTGCTCAACCAATCTCCTCCTTTGTCATCCAATGCCATTGGGCAATGCTGCACAAACAATGTCCCCTCAGGCAATCCATAGACCTTAACCAGCTTAATTAATCGTTTGGAAAAATCCGAAAAGACGGCTCGCTGTATTTCAATATTTTTTGCCTGCTCCAATTGCTCAATAATGGAGTTCATTTTTTTAAAATTTTTCCTTCCAAATTTAAGTGCATCAGCCTTTAGCAAAGTCCAATCCATTGCCACTAAGCGTTCTTTCATTAAAAGGTTCGCTTGTTGAGCCGCTTCAAAATCCGTAGCAATTAAACCATCTTTGAGTTTTAAATACTGCTCTACCAAGTCCGCCAACTGTTGTTGAAATAGCACTTCTGTTTCAGCACTATAATTGGGTAATTCTTCCGCCATTTTTTCCCCATCCTTTTTGATGCTTACCCAACGATTCATCATACTTTTTTTATTGCTCAACTGAGCAGCAGCATCCAGTCTAAATGCTCCATTAACCACGACCTCATCCCCGATTGCTATGCCCTCTTTTATCACAAATGAAGTTCCCAAATCCGCCCCTAAAACCAACTCTCTAAACTCAAAGGTAGGAACTTCCAAATCGGGAACCTTTAAATAAGCAACAGAGCGTTCACCAGTCCACAAAACTGCTGTTTTTGGAATAATAAGCGGTTCTTTTTTTGTCTTTTCTTCTAAGATAGCAATGCGAATAAGCCCTTTGGCAAACATATCTGGTTTCAGCAAACCATTGGTATTAGACAACTCAACCCTTGCCGCAACTGTTCTTGTTTTAGGATTTAGAATAGGATCTATAAACTTGATTCTAGACCGATATGTTTTCTGTGGCATAGCCTCCAAATTAAACTCAACTGTCGTTCCTACTTTTACCCACTCCAAATCTTTTTCATACACATCAAATAAAACCCAGACTCGATTCAAATCCATAATATCAAATAAAGGACTCCCTTTTTTGACATAATCTCCCTCTGCTACATAACGCTTCATTACCCGTCCCGAACGTTCTGCAAAAATCGTCACCTGTTCTTGTATCAGCCCCTTTTTCTCAATGGCATCAATCGTGGATTCTGGCAATTTCCATTGTCGGATTTTTTGACGAGCAGCTTGGTATAATTCAGGATAATCCTTTTTCGTTTTTAGCGCCTCTAATAACTCTTTTTGGGCACTAACTAGTTCTGGAGAATAGATGACTGCTATTTTTTGATTCTTGCGAACCATTTCACCATCGTAACGAACCATCAACTGCTCAATGCGTCCTGCTATATGAGCTGTTTGTGCACGCTCTAAGGTTTGATCCATTTTTACCTTTCCTGTCAAAAAAAGCTCTTTTTCCTTGCCTTCAATGGCGGCGCTATTCGCTCCTACAATCATCGTTTCGACCTCGGCTAGTTTCACCGCTTCTGGGGTCATGACCAATTGAATGGGATCTTCATTATCTCCAGCAGTTAATGGAATTAAATCCATTCCACAAATTGGGCAAGCCCCAGGTTCATGCTGCCTAATTTGAGGATGCATAGAACAAGTCCAAATTTCTTCCGTGTTTTGACTTAGCGGTTTATTTTCGATTGTATTGCTTCCTGAAAAAACAAACCAGCCAATTAGAAGTCCTAATAATAGATAGAGACCACTCTTTCCTACTGATTTTAATTGCTTTATTATTGTATCGTTCATAATTTTTTAGTTGAATAATGGTTGAGCAAATAGCTTTTCGATCTGTATCAAAGCCGTATTTTGGGCAATAGATGCCCGAAGCAACATTTTTTGATACTTCAATAACAAATCCTCTACATTCAATAAGTCCTCAAATCCCTTGTTATCAACACTATAATTGGTTAATAATAACCGTACTGTTTTTTGCGAAAAATTAATTTGTTCTTGATATAATTTTACTTGAATTTTAGCAGCTTGATAAGCCGCCAATGCCCGTTCTAATTCTAAGGTTAAAACATCACTCGTTTGCTCTTTTTGATCTTCTAATGCTAGGAGTTCAAAAGCCACCTCTTTGAGTCGAGCTTGATTTTGATCTTTATAAATGGGGACACTTATTCTAAACATTGGCATCAAAACTCCTTGCCCATTTTGAGGAGGATCCAAATCCGTTCGTTTTGTCAAAAAGACATAATCTAAGCCCAAGCCATAAGTTGGGCGATTTTTGGTCTTTTGCCAATTCATTTTTTTGAGGGCAAGCTCCTGTTTTAAGTCTAACGATTCTAATTTAGGATTCTGCTGCTGTATCCATTTTACCAAAGAATCCTTGGGATAAGTCAGGGTTCTTAATGCAATGGTATCGCCCATGCTAGGCATCTCTAAAGCATCCTCTTTAATTAATAGATTAAAAGCAAGTCGCAGAGCAGGCAACTTATTGTTTAGCAAATCTAGGTTCCCCTTTCTTTCATTTATTTTAAGTTTAAGTCGATAAACCTCCGCTAAACTTGCTTTGCCTACTTCTATCTTTTGTAAGGCCAATCGTTCCATTGTTTCTAACAATTTAATGCTTTCTTTTTCAACGGCTATCATTGCTTGTACTTCAGCAGTTTGATACCAGATATTGCGAAGCGAAAAATACAATTCATTTCGAATAATTTCGGCTTCTTGTAAAGCAACTCTAGCTTTCTGGTGAATCAAGGACTTTTGAGCTTTTAGGGCACCAAAAGCTGGAAACATTTGCGAAACACCTACTTTAAAACGTTGAGCGCCTAATCGTGTTTCTACAGGCAAAATAAACAGGCCCAACGCCGCCGAAGGTGGTGGCAATTTTACTTGTGTTACCTGCTCTTTTATAGCATAATATTGATTAAACACTGCTTTTAACTGGGGGTGATTAGCTGCTGCTGCTTGATAATAAGGTTCAAAGTTTTGTGCAACGATAGACCAAGCCTGCAACAGCAACATTGTTATTATTATTCCTCTCATTGTTTGTTCGTTTTATAATTGTTCCAAAAGAGTTTTATTTCAGCCCATGTGCAATACAAAACGGGAACGGTAAACATGGTTATCATCTGGATCAACATACCTCCAAAAGAAGGAATTGCCATAGGAATCATAATGTCGGCACCACGCCCACTAGACGTTAAGACAGGCAAGAGTGCTAAAATAGTCGTTGCCGTGGTCATCATAGCTGGTCGGACTCGCTTACTCCCTGCTTCTAGCACTGCGGATCGAATTTCCTCTACCGATTTTGGTTGGTGATTTTTAAAAGATTGCTGCAAATAAGTTCCTACCAATACCCCATCGTCAGTCGCAATACCAAACAACGCTAAAAAACCGACCCAAACAGCAACGCTCAAATTAATGGGATTAATTTGGAATAGGGTTCTCCAATTAATCCCCCCTATCTCTAGGTTCAAAAACCAATCTTCTTGATAGAATCCAATGAGCATAAAACCACCTGAAAAGGCAATTATAACCCCCATAAAAACCATTAGTGAAAGTGCAACAGAATTGAATTGCAGATACAAAATCAAAAAGATGCACAACAAGGCAAGTGGTATAACAATCGCTAAACGTTGATTTGCTCGCACTTGATTTTCATAATTCCCTGCAAATCGATAACTAATCCCTGTGGGAACTTCAATGAGCCCTTTCTCGATTTTATCATTAAGATAGGCTTGTGCTTGTTCTACGACCGCTGTTTCAGAATAACCTTTTTTCTTATCTAATAAAACATACCCCGTTAAGAAGCCATCTTCACTTTTGATTGCCTGAGGACCTTGTTGATAATGAAGCGTTGCAATATCTGCCAACGGTACCTGCCCACCTCCCAATACAGGAATCAACAATTCTTGTATCACATTGGGATCTTTTCTAAAATCTCTAGGGTAACGCACTCGTATAGCATATCGCTCTCTCCCTTCTACGGTTTGCGTTAACGGAATACCACCAATTGCCACCTGAACATACTGCTGTACCTCACTAATTTTTAAACCATAACGAGCCATTTTCGTTCGATCAAAATTTATTTCTAAGTAAGGTTTACCAACAATTCTATCGGCAAAAACTGCTTCTGCTTTAACCCCTTCTACCGCTTTAAGATGGTGTTCTAATTCCAACCCAAACTGCTGAATAGTTGCCAAATCTGGCCCTTTTATTTTTATTCCAATAGGAGCCCGCATCCCTGTTTGCAGCATTACCAACCGAGTTTCTATCGGCTGCAATTTTGGCGCAGGAGTTAACCCAGGAAGTTGGGCAACTCTGGTTATTTCAGCCCAAATATCGTCTGGTGATTGAATGTGTGCCCTCCATTGCCGAAAATATTGCCCCTGAGCATCTGGAATTAATTGCCCATTCTTATCCCGCACAAAATCTCCTTGGGTATTCACTTTAAAACGCAGCCGATGCCCTTCTTCATCTGTTTTATATTCAGATTTGTAGTTGATAACATTCTCAAACATAGACATAGGAGCAGGATCTAAAGCAGAAGCTACTCGCCCTGCCTTCCCCACTACATTATCTACTTCAGGAATAGCAGCCACTGCCATATCTAGTATTTTAATAACTTCCTGATTCTCCTCCATCCCTGCATGTGGCATTGTGGTTGGCATCAGCAAAAATGCTCCTTCATCTAGGCTTGGCATAAATTCCGATTGCGTTTGCTGGTAAGCTCGACCGCCCAATATTATAACCACCAAAGGTAGTAGCATAAATAACAACTTGTGTTCTAAACAATACATCAAAACCTTTGGGTAAGTATAGATCACAAACTGAAAAAGCCCCAAAATCAAGCTAATCAAAACAGCTACCAGTAGGAAATTACTGATTTCAGAGTGCGCAACGCCCAAAGGCATCCACTCTATTGCTAAAAAGTAGGTCAATATCCCTGCGTAAATAAAGTTTTTGCCATAAACCAACCTTTCTCGCCACTGGGGTTTTAAGTATTCTCTAAAAAAGAAGATAGATTCTATTCCTCCAACCGCTATGGCTATTCCCGCTATCATAAGCTTATGATAACTAAAAGCAAGTAGTCCAAGAGCCAATAAACTGATGTTAAACACTGCCTGCCAACGCTTTTTCTGATCGTTTCCCTTTTTGCCTAAAAACCAGTAAGCAAAGGTTGGCAAAACTGTTATAGTTAGAATAATAGAAGCTAAAAGAGCAATTGTTTTGGTCATCGCTAAAGGGCGAAAAAGTTTTCCTTCTGCTGCAATCATCGTGAATATTGGCAAAAAGCTAATAATCGTCGTTGCAACCGCTGTAATAATAGCAGAGGCGACTTCTTTGGTTGCCCTAAAAATGGTTTCGATCTTATTTTCATTGGGGGCTGCCTTTTCGATATTTTCCACTATATTTTCAGCCAGTACAATCCCCATATCTACCATGGTTCCAATGGCTATTGCAATTCCAGACAAAGCAACAACATTAGCATCAACACCTAGATACCTCATTACAATAAAACACATCAAAACAGCAATGGGCAAAACACTAGACACTAAAATCGATGCCCTGAGATTCAACAATAGGATGATAATAACGATAATGGTAATTAGAATTTCCAACGTGAGGGCTTCTTGGAGGGTTCCAATGGTCTCTTTAATCAAATGGCTACGATCATAAAAGGGAACAATGTGCACTTTAGAAACTGTTCCATCTGCCAAAGTTTTGGAAGGCAGTCCATTCTCTAATTCTTGGATTCGTGCTTTTACATTATTAATAACTTCTAAAGGATTGGCTCCATAACGAGCAACGACCACTCCACCAACTGCTTCTCCACCATTCTTATCTAAGACTCCTCTACGAACAGCAGGACCTAGGGCTACCCTACCAATATCTTTGACACGAACAGGCTTATTATCATGCACTTTAATAACAGATTGTTCTATATCTTGAATGCTTTTGACATAGCCCAAGCCCCGAACAAAATATTCTGCTCGATTAATTTCAAGTGTTTGAGCGCCAATATCAATATTGCTGCTTTTGACCGCTTGAACAACTTGTTGTAAACTAACCTCATAAGCCAATAGTTTTTGCGGATCAACATCTACTTGATATTCTTTTACATACCCTCCAATAGATGCTACCTCTGCAACACCACTTGCTGCCGACAAGCCGTATTTGACATAAAAATCTTGAATAGAACGTAACTCCTGCGGGTCCCAACCACCTGTTGCTTTTCCCTCTTTACCTCTTCCCTCCAAGGTATACCAATAAATCTGCCCCAGTGCTGTGGCATCTGGTCCCAAGCTAGGTTGGACACCATTGGGCAATAAATCGCTAGGTAATGAATTTAATTTTTCTAATATTCGAGAGCGGCTCCAGTAAAACGCTACATCTTCTTCAAAAATGATATAAATGCTAGAAAAACCAAACATGGAATTGCTTCGTATCGTTCGCACTCCTGGTATTCCTAACAAAGCCGTTGTTAGAGGGTAAGTAATCTGATCCTCGATATCTTGAGGAGAGCGCCCCATCCAAGTTGTAAATACAATTTGCTGGTTCTCTCCAATATCTGGAATCGCATCAACAGAAACAGGATCATTCGGCAAAAATCCTTTATTGATGTCAAAGGGCATCGTTACTATTCCCCAAGCAATGATAAGCCCCAATAATAGTAAGGTGATCAATCTATTTTCTAGAAAGAACCGAATTATTTTATCTAACATAGATATTTTAGATTTTGACGATTGACCATAGAGAAAGTCAATCTCATCAATGAATCATCCAGTGGTCACGATAGAACATACCATGCCATAGATGTTTGAATTATACATATTCAAAATCTAAAATTCTAACAAAGAAAAGTGGAAAAAAGTACGTGTAGTGGGTAAGAATTAGGAGGCGCTTTGTAAGAATAATAGCGCAATATTTTTTTATCAATTGTTGGATAAACAAGCATTGGAGGCAAGGAACCAACAATAGGTAATGCTGTAGGAAGTGCCACAAAAGAAAAACTAGCCCAATTTTCCACATCAATGGATTGCTGTGCAGTATCATCAACACTTAAGATTGTTTGATTGTCACAACATGATTTTTTATCTATCTGTGGTTGATCTTTATCACAAAAAGTACGCAATTGCTGTTCTTCTTTATTGCAACAGTCTTCTAGAAAACTAGCATACAACGATAAAGATTTGAGCTTATCTTGACAATAATGTTGATGCATCAACAGCCCTGTTGAAGACAACAGCAGCAGTACTATATTTGTGATATGTAAAAATCGCAACAACATTCTTAATAGCGCATTTGATCTTAATGAGTTAAATACGTTGTGAGTTTGGAAAACTCTACTCTACCCGACGGTTTTTAAAATTTAACAGAATGGGCTTTTTCTAGCTCTATCTAAGAGCAAAGCGATCTAAAAATAGATAGAAGCTGCCCCAATTTTAATTTTTACAAAAATCATCGGGTAGAGAAGGAAAACTCACAACGTATTAGTGTTAAAGGTAAAAACAAAAATAGTACTGTAAAAATTAATTAGCAATACTTAACATAGTTCTAACAATAAGCAGCATTCATTAGCCAACAACCAATGCTTTGAGATTAACAAAACTTAGCACCCCTTCCCGTCCTAATTCACGTCCGATGCCAGATTTTTTGATTCCACCAAAAGGAATTCTAGGGTCAGAACTCATTAATTTGTTAATAGCTACGGCACCTACCTCTAGTTCTTGAGCAACAGACAAAGCAAGAGCTTCATCTTCTGACCAGACCGTTGCAGCCAAACCAAAAATAGAATCGTTTGCTAATTCAATTGCTTCCACTGCGTTTTTAACCGTAAAAATAGCTCCAACAGGTCCAAATAATTCTTCCTCATAAGCAGGCATTCCCTTCTGAATATTACTTAATAACATAGGGTAAAAATAGTTACTCCCCTTTTGGTGACCTCCAGCGACCTCTACAACAGCTCCCATTTCAATAGATTGGTCTACTTGACGTTGTAAGTTTTCAGCCAAGTCCCTTCTTGCCATAACGCTAATATTGGTGTTGCTGTCCATAGGATCACCAACAACCAAATTATTTATTTTTTCTTTTACTAATGCCTTAAATTCTTCTGCAACACATTCTTCGACAATAAAGCGTTTGGCAGAGATACAAGTTTGTCCAGAGTTATGCATTCTAGACTGTACTCCTACAGTTGCTGCTTTTTCTAGGTCTGCATCTTTCAGCACGATAAAGGCATCCGATCCTCCCAATTCCAAAACACAATTTTTGATATTTTTGCCTGCTAAAGTTCCTACAGCAGCCCCTGCTCCTACGCTACCCGTCAAGGCAATTCCCTGAACAGAGGGAGCTTCTATAACTTTTTCGATAAGATCGACATCAATTGTCAGATGCTGGAATACCCCTTTTGGAAAACCAGCTTTGTCAAATACTTCTTGAATAAAATTTGTTGATCCCAAGACGTTAGGAGCATGTTTGAGCAAGGTAACATTCCCAGCCATCAAAGCAGGAGCCGCAAAACGAAACACCTGCCAAAAGGGAAAATTCCAAGGCATAATCTGAAGTACAGTACCCAAGGGTTGGTAACTAATATAACTCTTCCCGTATTCTGTTGGAATTACTTGATCCTTCAAAAAGCCTTCGGTATGAGTAGCATAATACTCACATACCCACGCACATTTTTCTACCTCTGCAATCGCCTGATGGATTGGTTTCCCCATTTCTAACGTAATCTGCTTTCCATAAACAGCAGCCTGTTCCCGCAGGATTTTTGCAGCTTCAACAAAAAAGTTAGCCCGCTTTTCGTATGAATATTGTTTCCATAATTGGAAAGCAGATTGGGCTTGTTCGATCTTGCACCTTACCAACTCCCTATTATCTAAGTTGTGTTCTTCTATAATAAGGTTAGTCATAGGGTTAATGGAGCAAAAAACAGTATTTATAGCATTCATATTAGAGCATGTCCTTTAAAAAAGATGAACCTTTGAATAATACAAGTGTCCGAATCAATATTTTGATGTTAAAACAAAATTCACAAGTATTTTGTTTTATTTTTGAATATATATTGAAGTTGTAAAAAATAAGCTTTAGTTCCACTGATTACCAGCCATTAAACAACTTCTAAGTAAATCGTAGGATAAAAATTAAAATTTATCTCCATCAATAGAGTATAATCACTACCTTTGTCCTACCCACTCTAACAATGAAGTAATTAAAAATGATCTTAATGCCTATGATTTAATTTTAGTAACTGCTAAATTAACCGCCTTAATTAAGCAACTTCAATTTTAGTTTTGCAATGATAATTAATACTTAGTTCATTTTTTGATTTTCAAACAAAAAAACCATTTTTCATAAAATGGAATCTTTTTTGTGCATTAACCCAATAATAGTACTTATTTAATTGCATTCTATGTCAAAAATTCATTTATAAGAAATCAAAAGTTTGTAGGTAACACTTTTATTTAGAGAAACATTAACAAGCATAGATTGTATGCTTATTTTAAAAAAGAAAGTAGATAACTCATAAAAATCAATTACTACATATGAAAGTCCTGAAAAATCTCCTATCGTTTAGTTCCTTAGTAATCTTATCAATCATGATTGTGTCTTGTTCTAGTGACAAAACAGAAACTGCTGATGCTAATACAACGGATGTAGAATCTACCGAATTGAATACTCGTGGAATGGTTAATAAAGTTTCGGCAAAAGCATATTATTATAAAAGCTTAGCATCTTTTGAACACGGTCACGCAAAAGTAGAACTTAAAGATTTAGCTTCACTAGAAGGCAAAAAAGTAAACCTTGTTGTTTTGTATGAAGCGGATGCACCTTGGGCCGAAACATTCAACTCTGGAAAATATGACAAAACTGGAGACGATAACCTTAATGGCCTAATGGAATCCTATGAATTAGAAATCGTAAAACAATTTGCTATTGATGAAGATAATGAAGGTTTGGTATTGGAACCTAATGTGGCATTAGAGAATGCAGTAGAAACGGCACGAGAATTGTCTTTAATTGATCACGTTTTAATGGTTCATGTAAAAGAAGTGCCTCAAGAGGAAAACGAAAATACTACTGCCGATATAAACTAGCATTAGTTCGTGATTTTTTATAGAAAAACATAGAAAAACATAAAAAATCACAAAGTATTCAACTATGTAATAAAAGTTCAAGAAAAAATTACATGGGTCATTCCGAATTTTAAAAATCCCTAGGCAATTTATCGCCCAATGCACTCCATACAATTAATTGTTGTGCAAATATGGATCATTCTAAAATTCGGGATGCCCCTTTCTTTATTCTTTCGCAAAAGGCATTGATCACTTCATAATTATACTATTTTCTTATTGATGTTACCCCTATAAAACTTATAATATCTTTTGAAATCAATACTTTCACAAAGTGTTATAAATCAACATATTAATGAAATCTATAGTCAAACTTATCACACTCAGTTCTATTTTATTTTTACTATTTAACCTAACTAACTGTACCAACGAACAAAAAGAAGACAAAAAAATATCCTCTATTAGTCCTAAACTAGACTCACCAAAAACCAAAACACGTGCTATAAAAAAAAAGGTGGCAGCAAAAGCCTATTACTACAGGAACTTAGCCTCTATTTCTAAAGGCAAGTCTGCTTTATCCTTAAAAGATATTGCCAATATAAAAGACAAAAAAGTTAACTTAGTTGTTTTATATGAAGCCAATGCACCTTGGGCACACATATTTAGCACAGGTAGATTTGAAATAACAGGGGATGACAGGCTGAATGGTCTAATGGATTCTTATGATTTAGAAATTATCCAGCAATTTGTAATTGATGATTCCAATGAGGGAATTGTAATAGAAGCTAAAACACAGCTTGATAACCCTGTAGAGACGGCTCGTGAAATTTCTATGGTTGATCATGTTCTAATGGTTCATATAAAAGAATTACCAGCACTAAAAGAAGAAGGAACTGCTAATCGAGAGAAATAATTTTCTTTTGTATTCGATTTGCTCCTTTCATTCGTTCTTGTTCTCATTGTTTGTTAACGATGAGGGAGTTCCACTAGGTAATGAATAAAAAGCTGCCCCAATCTATTCTTCCATAACAAGCCATCTCCTATTATTTGTTTGATGATAGGATATGGCTTGTTCTTTTTGTCCCTACTTCTAGACCTTTCATTCGTATAGTTATGAAGCCATAATGATAATTTCTTTCTTCATTATTTCCATTTTTTAAACTTCATTCCATAAAATAGAATTACAGATTAGATCAAGTGCCATATTTTTTGTTTTGTAAATACAAAATATTAATAATTGGCTCTAATCATTAGCTTTACCTTTTCTTGATTCAATATTGTTATCGTTGGAACGTTTTTCTATTGCTAATCATTATTATCTAGTTATGATATAACAACAGGATAGCTAATCCATACGATTCTTACATAACTACAAAATAGCAGCCCGTTAAGTAATCCATCAACATCGTTAAAATTAACTTAATGGTCTTTCGGTTTTTATTTTTTTTAAGTACCTTGTCTTTATAAATTAATACTCCGCTGATTAGTTCGCTATGCTCATGAGATAGTTGTTTAGTTTTTTAGTAAAGAACATAAAAAAGCACCATTTTATTAGCTTAATTTATAGACATTTACAAACCCCTTCCATTCGCTAAACACCTACAAATTAACCGAGTAAGGTTTTTACTGAACTAATGTATAAAATGGGATTGAAGATATGAATTTAGATACTGAAATATTAGAAGCTGTTTTCACGAACAAAGGCAATGATCTTAAGAGCATAACAAAGCAACATTGTGTTATGCTTATCTTTTTACGTCACTTTGGTTGTACCTTTTGCCGAGAGGCATTGGATGATTTCACAAAAATCAAAGGGCAATTGGATCAAAGAAATATCAAACTCGTATTTATCCACATGGCCGAAGAATGTTATGGAGATCAGTATTTAAAAGATTATGGGCTAGAACAAGAAGAGCATATTTCCGATCCTGATATGAGCTTATATGAATATTTTGGTTTACAAAAAGGGAGTTTTAGGGAATTGTATGGTCTAAAAATTTGGTGGCGTGCTATGGGGCTTAACTATGGGTCTGAAACTAGACAACCACTAGGCAATATGAAGCAAATGCCAGGCATTTTTGTTATAAAAGACGGCAAAATCATCAGTAGTTTTGTCCATAAATCTGCTGCTGATAAACCTGATTATCTAAAAATTGTTAGTTCTATTTGTACAGATACTCATCACTAAAAGCTACTCCTCAAACCTATCTTTGTTGACAATGTCTCCTAATAGAGTTCCTCTATTTATTTGAATCGTTTGCCCCCTTCCATTAACAGTACCTACACCATGAAACCAAAAAGCAAAAAGCGTCTTGGATTATTTTTTAGTTTTCTTATTCCTTTATTAGTTTTTGGGTTCTGGCCTTTGGGAAATCCTAAATACAATATTGTTTTTAATCAAAAAAAAATAGATTACCGCAAAACGTTCCTCGGTCAAAAACAAAGCCATCAAGACACTACCCCATTACCCAATATTGTTGTTATTTTAGCAGATGACTTGGGGCTAATGGATGTTTCTCGCTATGGCGGGAAAAATGTTATTACCCAAAACATAGACGCTATTGGCGCTAATGGTGTCACTTTTCAAGAAGGCTATATCTCCTCGCCCATCTGTGCTCCTTCCCGTGCTGGTCTTATTACGGGGCGTTATCAACAGCGCTTTGGTTTTGAGATTAATATCCACGAACGGTATCCAAAAAATAGAATAGAGTATTTTGTCTATGCTAATTTACTAAATACAGGCGATTGGAAAGTTGCCCAGCATGACGATTGGGCAATTCCTAGTTTTGAAGCGATGCAACAACAAGGACTCCCCCCTACTGAATTTACCTTATCGGAACTGCTAAAAACCAAAGGCTACCAGACAGCTGCCATTGGAAAATGGCACATGGGATACAACCATACAGCCATTCCAATCAATCGGGGTTTTGACTACCATTATGGCTTTTATGAAGCATTTAGTTTATATGCTCCCATCGATAAAAAGGGAATTATCAATCAGAAACTATCCGATTTTTCAGACCCTCACATTTGGGGAAAAGGACGAAAAGGGAATTGTGCCATTCGAAAAAATGATCAAATCATTGAAGAAGATACCTATTTAACGACTCGTATTGCCGAGGAAACCAACACTTGGATTGCAGCGCATAAAGATGCTCCCTTTTTTGTCTATGTCCCTTTTTCGGCTCCTCACACTCCTTTTCAGGCAACAAAAGAATATTATGACCAATATGCACATATCTCCTCTCCCGAAAAGCGTATTTATTACGCCATGATTCATGCCCTAGATGATGCTGTAGGCTCCATCATGAACCAACTAAAACAACTAAACTTGGAGGAAAATACATTGGTTGTTTTTTTGAGTGATAATGGTGGTGCAACCTATACGGGTGCCGCAGACAATAGCCCTTTAAAAGGTGGAAAATTCACCAATTTTGAGGGAGGAATCCGAGTCCCTTTTATGATGCAATGGAAAGGTAAATTGCCCAAGGGAAAAGTCTATAAAAATCCGATCAGTGCGTTGGATATTTTTGCAACTGCGACTGCCTTGGCAAACGTACAACTGCCTAATGATCGAAAATTTGATGGTGTTAATTTGATGCCTTATTTATTGGATTCTACTTATCAGCACCAAAAGCCACATGAAGCACTCTATTGGCGTTCAGAATATCACAAAGCCATCCGAAAAGGAAAATGGAAATTAATACAGGATGATTTAGCACAACAGACAGTATTGTACAACCTTGATACCGATCAAGCAGAGCAATATAATCTAGCCCAGAGCAATCCCAAAATCATTAAAGAATTGCAGTTGGATTTAAAAAACTGGGAAACGCAATTGATAAATCCCAACTGGCCCAGAGTAATGGATTATGAAATCCATGCAGGAAAAGCTGTTTATTATTTTCCTTTGTAGGGCTATTAATCTCGCATCGCCTCTACAGGGCTAATTTTGGCGGCTTTGAGTGCTGGGATCAAACCTGCAATTGCCCCCGCAATGACCACAATAATAGTCGCCATCAAGACCATTCCAACATCAACCTTGGGATCTTTAAAAAAGCCTCCATCAATTTGGTAAGTATTCATGGTAACTCGAATCAAATGAATGAGCCCAATTCCTAAGGCCATTCCTAAATACCCTGCTACGCTAGTAATCAAAACGGCTTCTTGCAAAATCATGCTGATCACAGAGCTTGGTGTTGCTCCCAAAGCCTTACGAATACCAATTTCTTTGGTTCTATCTTTGACAACAATTAACATAATATTACTAACACCAATAACACCAGCTACAATAGATCCAACACCAACCACCCAAATAAATAAGCTAATCATTCCAAAAAGATTCATAATAGATTGAAAATGCTCTACTCGGTTTCGAATGCGAATGGCTTGTTTGTCTTTCGGATCAAAATTGTGTTTTTCAGCAAGTTTGTTAATTACATCTTGCTCAATTGCTAAGACTTCTTTCAAACTAGCGTCTCCTGTTGTTAACATAATTTGATTGATAGCAGGACGAGTCGAAAAACAACGCTGTGCAGTAGTAATTGGAATATAAATCATCCTCATTTCATCCTCTCCCCCTGTGTCACTAAAAATACCAACAATTTGAAAACTGATTCCTCCAATCTCGATGTACTTGCCAATGGGGTTTGCATTGGGAAAGACCTCTTCTACCACCAATTTTCCAATAACGGCAACCTTTCGGTAATTATCCAGGTCAAATGCATTGAGATAGCGGCCTTCGTCTATAATGGTATTTTCCAAAACTTTGTGGTCTGGATGTACACTACGTACCCTAAAATTATAACGTTTATTTTCATAGACCATTTTTTCCAATTCTGATGGTAAATAGAAACGTCCCGTTATAAACTCTGTTCCTTCGACTTGATCTTTTAGCAAATCGTAATCTGAATTATCAAATTTTATATTTCGACTGCTCGCCAACCCTCTGTGTGCAATAGATGTTCGCCTAGGATAAATCCACAAACTATTGGTTGCGTCATCTCGAAACTCATACTCTGCCCCATTCTGTAGACCATTCCCTGCCCCCAGTAACAATACCAACATAAAAATACCCCAAAATACGCCAAAGGCGGTTAAGCCCGTACGCAATTTGTGTTTACTCAAAGAGAGAATGATTTCTTGCCACTTATCTAAATCGAACATTTATTTTATTAAGTTATGTTGAGCTTGCACAATAACAAACTACCTCTATTACAATCGGAAGGCAAAAGTACAATTTATAGCCCTTTTTTTTAGTTAATTTTGATAGCTTAACGAAATTTTATTTTAAACTAGGGTTTAAATATACGATCCCTATCAATCAATGAACCCAATCAAAGGTCAATTAGAATCAATTTTGTTATTTTGTGCCCTAAATAATGTTTCGAGCATTTTTTAATTTCTAATTGATATGAATGATAGATTGATAGCAACACAGCGGGTTACACTCATTGTAGGGATTATTTTATTGGGAATTAAATTCATCGCCTATTTTTTGACCCATTCTAATACCATCTTAACGGATGCCTTAGAAAGTATTGTTAATGTGGTAGCGGGTGCATTTGGTCTGTTTAGCTTATATGTTGCCGCACTTCCTAAGGATGAAAACCATCCTTACGGGCATGGTAAAATTGAATTTGTTTCTGCTGCCGTTGAAGGGGTATTAATCCTAATTGCAGGTCTATTAATTGTTATCAAATCGCTCTACAATTTACAATACCCCGTTCCTGTTCACGATGTCGATACAGGAATCTGGATAACAGCCGTAGCTGGACTCATTAATTATCTACTGGGTGTTTATGTCGAAAAACAAGGTAAATTAGCTGCTTCTATGGTCTTGGTAGCAAGTGGTGAACATCTCAAATCAGATGGTTATTCTACCTTAGGTATGATTATAGGCTTGGGCGTAATTTTAATCACCAATTGGCTCTGGTTGGATTCCATTGTTGCTATTGTTTTTGGTTTTATTATCATCCGAGCAGGAATCAGTGTTATCAAATCTTCTATGGCTGGAATTATGGATGAAGTAGATTATCCATTGGTGAAAGAAATTGTTGTTATCCTCAACCAAAACCGCCATCCTGAATGTATCGATGTACACAACCTGCGAGTCATCAAATATGGAACCGCACTCCATGTTGACTGCCACATTACCATCCCTTGGTATTTTGATACTCGTCAAGCACATGACGAAGTTGATCGTCTAGAAGATTTATTGGCTGCCAATACAGAAAAACCAATTGAATTTTTTGTACATGTTGATCCATGTATTCCAGAATCTTGCACCATTTGCAACAAACAAGATTGCGCTGTTCGTCAGTTTGAGCAGCAACAAACAGTAGAATGGACCGTCGAAAACATCATGCTCAACCAAAAACATTTTATGGAAACACAACAGTAATTTCCCAAATGGTTAGCATCAATTCTAGTCCATCTATTACTTCAATTTATTTCATTAAATAAGTAGGTTAATTTTCTTAAGATAAATTTCACAATTCTTAATTAGTAAATGGCAATTGTATTTCATACCTTTGCACTAGTTTTCAAAGTAAATCCATCCTTTACAGACAGATTTACTATTGACAAAACTCCCAAAGGAGTTATTTTTAAATAAAATTTATCTGATTTTTTCATGGAAACTACTAATAAAGTGCAGTATAAAGTTAAAGATATTTCCCTAGCTGCTTGGGGACGCAAAGAAATCGAATTGGCAGAAGCTGAAATGCCAGGATTAATGGCTCTACGTGAAAAATATGGTTCTGCTAAGCCATTAGCAGGTGCTCGTATTGCTGGTTGTTTGCACATGACTATTCAAACAGCTGTTTTGATTGAAACGCTAGTAGAGTTAGGTGCTGATGTAACTTGGTCTTCTTGTAACATCTTTTCTACTCAAGATCACGCTGCTGCTGCTATTGCTGAGGCTGGTGTTCCTGTTTTTGCATGGAAAGGCATGAACGAAGAAGAATTTGACTGGTGTATTGAGCAAACTCTATTCACCTTCAAAAATGGAGAGCCATTAAATATGATTTTGGATGACGGTGGTGATTTGACCAATATGGTATTGGATCGCTATCCTGAAGTAGCTAAAGGCGTTTATGGTCTTTCTGAAGAAACTACTACTGGTGTTCACAGACTATACGACAGAATGAAAAATGGTACATTGACAATGCCTGCTATCAATGTAAATGACTCTGTTACAAAATCTAAATTTGACAACAAATATGGCTGTAAAGAATCTTTAGTAGATTCTATCCGTCGTGCTACTGATACAATGATGGCTGGTAAAGTTGCTGTTGTTGCTGGATATGGTGATGTAGGAAAAGGTTCTGCTGCTTCTTTGCGTGGTGCTGGTGCTCGTGTTATCATTACTGAAATTGATCCAATTTGTGCGTTGCAAGCTGCAATGGACGGTTTTGAAGTAAAAACAATGGCTAATGCTATTCCTAGAGCGAACATCGTTGTTACGGCTACTGGTAACAAAGATATTATTACTCCAGAATACTTCAAGTTGATGAATGACAAAACGATCGTTTGTAACATTGGTCACTTTGATAATGAAATCGACATGGCTTGGTTGAACGAAAACTATGGTTCTACTAAAGTTGAAATCAAACCACAAGTTGATCTTTATAATATTGAAGGAAACGATGTGATTGTTTTGGCAGAAGGTCGTTTGGTAAACTTGGGTTGTGCTACTGGTCACCCATCTTTTGTAATGTCTAACTCATTTACTAACCAAACACTAGCTCAATTAGAGATTTGGGAAAATAGAGACAATGACAAATACGAAAATAAAGTTTACATGTTGCCTAAACACTTGGACGAAGAAGTTGCTCGTTTGCACTTGGCAAAAATCGATGTACAACTAGAAACATTGTCTCAAGATCAAGCTGATTATATTGGCGTTGATGTAAAAGGTCCTTTCAAACCAGAACATTACCGTTACTAGGATAAGGTTTTTATCTAAACTACAAAACGACAACTTTCTAAATGAAAGTTGTCGTTTTTTTTTACAATTATTGAAATTGTCTACTGTATAATTTAATTTCCTAATTCTTTAATAAAACGATCCAAAGCATATTTATTCGTACTCTTACCTAAAGCTTCTCTGACTAGTCCGTAAGCCTCTTTATCTAGCGTCTTTGTGTAAGCGTATTTGGCAAATTCTAGGCGAGTTTCCTCTAACTCAAATAGGTCATTAATTTGTTTTACTTGCATAGCACTTAAGCTAGAACGATCCACAATTTTTTTTGCTTTTTCTAGTTTGTGGCTCTCTAATGCCGAACCTGTAATTCGTTTTTTTAGTGCTTCAAAATCTTCTGAAGACAATTCACTTGGTCCAGTTGCTAAAGTAGTAACTTGGTTGGCTTCATTTACATTCTTGATATAATCATCTAAAACTTTATGGCTCTCTTTTTCTAAAACGGCTCTTACTAGATCAAAATGCTCTGGATCAGAAGTTTTAGCATAAGCATATTTGGCATAATCCAACCGATTATCCTCAAATAAAAACAACGCTGTAATCGTTTTTACCTGTTCACTCAACAAATAAGTTTTATTCGTAATTTCCTTTGCTTTTTCTAATTTTTTGGCATCCGAAGATTGGCTAGCAATTTCATTTTTAGCATTAATAAAATCCCCTTTTGAGAAAGCAGGAGGCAATTGTGCTGCTTCTTTTTCTTCTGTTATAGGCTCCTCAATAGCCAATGCTTCTTCTTCCTTAGCAGCGGCATAATCTACGATAGGTTGCTTTTTCAAAAAGGCAGTTAGTTCTTCCTTACTTTTAGAAAGTTTTAAACTTTCTTTCACCGTTGCATAATTAACTTGATCATACGTTTTGGAATAAGCATACTGAGCATATTCTAAGCGAGAACTCTCAAAACTCAATACCTCCATTATTTCTTTTATTTGATGACAAAGCAAATAATTAGCATCACTAGTCTGCTTAGCCCGACGCAATTTTGAACTTTCAAAAGACTCTTCTCCGATTTGGCGCTTAGCAGTAGCAAATTCTTGATCCGTCATAGGAGTAGGACCTGTAGGTTTTGTTTTTTGTGGTGTTGCTGTTACTTTCTCTGAGCCACCCTCCTCTTTTTCCGTAAGGACAGCTTTTTTTTCTTCTTTGGGAACAACAGGAGCCTTCCGTTGAGCAAGATAAGTCTTTAAAGCATCTTTAGAAGTTCCTAATTTAAACATAGCAATTAAGGTATTGTAATTTTCTGCATCCAATACCGTTGAATACGCATATTTGGCGTAGTCCAAACGAGAACTTTCCAGCGAAAAGCCTTCCATGATCGCCTGAATTTGACGAACGTATAAAAAATTATTATCAGAGAGTTCTTTAGCTTTAACCAATCGTTTACTATCAAACGATTGCCCCACAATTTCTTTGCGAAGCACATCAAATTTGGATTCGGTTAGAGGAGTAGCATCCTGAGCGTAAATAATGGCACTAGTTGCCAATATGCATAAAAAAGTACTGATCGCTTTCATAAGATTAAATTTGTGGTTATAATTTATAGTAGCCTGTTATTCTTTTGATTGTTTGCCCAAACAATAACAATTGTTGATTCTTTATCCATCCTATAAGTTGAGGGTATTCCCTCTTGTAAAGTATTCTTATTCTACCAAAAATGTTCCAAACCCTTCTTGCTCTCTTATATACTAAAAAAGCGATGAAAACTAAGTTTTCATCGCTTGCTTATGTATCTTATACTAACATAAAAGGTTTATGCTAGATGCTTGTCAATTTTCGATTGTAAAGCAGGTTTAGTAATTGCTCCTACATGCTTTTCTACAACTGCTCCATCTTTCAAAATTAGAATAGTAGGAATTGAGCGAATGCTATATTGCATTGCTAATTCTTGATTTGCATCAACATCTACTTTTCCAACCAATGCTGTTCCAGCATACTCGTCAGCTAATTCTTCAATAATTGGAGCAATAGCTCTACATGGACCACACCATTGTGCCCAAAAATCAACTACTGTTACTTGCCCTGAGTTTAATACTTTCTCTTCAAAGTTGTTATCTGTAAATTCGAGTGCCATTTTAAAAAGTTTTTTTATTGTTTAAGTAGCATGTGTTTGGGAAGAGTAATCATTCCAAGAAAACAGACTACCGATAGTCAAATATATTAATCAATCTTCATAACAACGAATGTAAATATAATGTTGCAATCTACCAAAGGAAAATCTCATTTTTTATTGATAGCTTCTTGACAGCCTTCTGTTGTTACAGCGAATTTATTATAAAAATAAAAGCTCCTTTCTTCTTTTCATATCATCCCATTTAGGCAACGAATAACCTCTTATATTGGATTGCCCTACCCCTATAACTAAAATTGCTTCTAAATAATTAAGCACTAAATTTAGAAGAATCGATTCAGCTCCTTCTATCAAGCCAAGTATGCTTGCTTAATTTAACTATATTACAGCTCTATTAACAATTTGTTGGTACATATTTTGCATTTTTATTTTACAAAGAAAAAAGTCTAGATGTTTTAACTTAATAAAACTATTTATTATAAATAATAGGATAATGTAGTAACAAAAACGACTCTATTCAAGTTTATACCTTGTGTAAGCTTACTTTTAAGTATGTCAATAAGTATTTTTAACATACTCAATTTTTCGTCCTAACATTACCACGATACTAAATAAATGTATCCATTCATCTATCAATCTATTTTCACGACCCTTTATGCCCTCATCAAGCATTATTAACTAATTCTTTTTTTATATTATCCAATAATCTAGTTGATTAAAAGCAACTTACAATTCAACCTTAACTACATTCCAGTTTTATTTTTCATTCAAATTCCCTTCAATATTATTAATGAAGAAACAGTACTAATTCAGATCAAAATCTCCTGCTATTATTTAGGTGATAGCTCCTTATTTTGAGATAGATTTAATCATATTGAAAACATTTTACATTTTTAATTATATAAAATTGGATATTAAAATTATTTATTAAGTTTTTATTTTTAGACCTTTTCACCTCCTTTAAAAAGCCAAATAGAATCTATCATTTAATGATAAAACAAGTTTGTTTTAAGTATGTTAATACAAAGGTTTCTATTGGTTCTTTTTTTTATTCTAGGATATTTCTTTCAAGTATCTAGCACCCCCTCTATGCCTAATATTGATTCTCTAGTAAGCAAAGTAAAAACACTTTCTTACTCGCATGAATTTAGGTTAGCCCAAAACTTAGTCCTAGAACACCTAAAAAAGGAGCACCTTTCTCATACCGAATTGTTCTATGGTCATTTTTTGTTAGCTGATATTACCAAATCGTCGGGTAGTCCAGCCCAAGCACTTGAAATGCTAACCAGAAGTAAAAAATATCTCGATAGTATTGAGCAACCAATCTTGCTTGAATCCATGCTTTATGGAAACATGGGAGAGTGTTATTTTAATCTCAAAGAACACGATAAAGCCAAACAATATGCTCTTTTGTCCCTAGCAATAAGCCCTGATTCTAGCCTTAGAGATGGAGGACATGCGATCAATCATCTTATTATTGGATTTAATCAATTCAAAGCTAAAAAATACCCTGCTGCATTAAAATACTACAAAGCTGCAATCCATGAATATTTAGCCCACAATCAACCTTGTGAGTTACCGCTTTCTTATATAAAAATAGCTCGAACCTATGGCAAGCAAGGCAAAGAACAACAAGCCCTTAATATGCTAGAAAAAGCCTTAGAATTGAGTGATTCTTGCGAGATTGACACCTATAGACTTCTCTCGCATACCGCTCTATTTAACTACTACAAAGATAAAAAACAATATAAAAAGGCCTTTGAGTTTTTGGATTCCATGCAAGAGCTAAGACGTATATTATACAATAAAAAACAGCAACAAATCATTCATGATTTAGAAATAAAATACCACACTGAATTAACCCAAAAAGAGAATGAAAACCTCAAAAGAAATGCCCTCATTCAACAAACTAATAATCAATTTAAAATAACAATTCTTGTGGCGTCTATTTTTATATTATTATTTTTATTAATGTTTGGCATTTACATATTAAAAATAAGAAATCGAAAAAACACCCTTTTAAAACAACACTTACAAAAAATTGAAAGTCAGAGTCAAGAACGGAAAGCCTTGCTGAAAGAGATCCATCATCGGGTCAAAAATAACTTGCAAGTCATTACTAGTTTATTGCACTTGCAAGCCAATCAAAATAAGGAAGATAATGCACAACAATTTGTTCAAAAAAGTCAATATCGAATCAATGCAATGGCAATGGTTCATGAAATGTTGTACCAATCTGACGATCTTTCAAAAATCAACCTAGAAACTTATCTGAGAGAATTAATTCACTCTCTTATCCTAACCACCAATAACACCAGTAAAAACATTCAACTGGACTTGCAAGTCCCTACCTTGAATCTAGGCTTAGACACTGCCATTCCCCTAGGTTTGCTCATCAACGAAATCGTTACTAATGCATTAATCCATGGATTCAAAAACAAAACTGAGGGAGCCATTTATCTTCATATAAAAGCCCAAACCGCACCAAAATTTACGCTTACCATAGGGGACAATGGGGCTGGTTGTCCTAGAGAAATTAATTTTGAAAAAAGCAAAAGTCTTGGTATCAAACTCATGAAAAAACTATCTCGCCAACTTTTAGGAAATATTCAACTGGACAAAAACAAACCAGGATGTCATTACAGTGTTGAATTTCAAGAAATTGCAGAAAACGCCCATCTTAAGTCTTAATCCATTGTCATGCAATTTATTCCGCACTTTTATTTAGTGCACGAGTACTGGATGAGCCATTCAGGTAAAATAAGAACGAAAACGTTGTGTGCTCTATTTAATTTTGGTTCTGTTGCGATTCCCACAATTAGAAGGATTTTTTTATATTGAGAAAATATATAACTCATCCTTTTTCCATCTTCACAACTCACCCAACAATGAAATTCTACAGTAAAAAAAATTTGCAATTTCTTTTGCACGATGTGTTCCAAGTAGCTACACTTTCTCAATACTCTTTTTTTGCCGATCATAACCAAGAGACCTATAATATGGTTTTGGATGCTTGCACAGAATTGTCAACCCACAAGCTACGTCCCATCTTGGTTGAAATGGATCGCATAGCGCCCAAATTTGAAAATGGACGAATAAAAGTACATCCCGCAATGAAAGCATTGATGCAAGAATTTGGGGAAGGAGGTTGGATCAATGCGCCACTTTCTTATGATGAAGGAGGGCAACAAATGCCCTATATGATCTTTAATGCTACTTTATTTATAATGGGTGCTGCCAATTATTCTGCTTCGGTTTTTCCCTTTTTATCGGCAGGGGCTGCTAACTTAATTCGAAGCTTTGGTACTTCTCAGCAAAAAGAACAATATTTAGACAAATTATATACAGGGCAATGGCAGGGCACCATGGCATTAACAGAGCCCGAAGCGGGCAGTTCTCTAGGCGATATAAGCACTTCCGCAGAACCAACAACAGAAGGATATTATCTAATTAAAGGGCAAAAAATATTTATTTCTTGTGGCGATCATGATGCGGTTGACAATATTGTACACCTTATGTTAGCCAGAATAAAAGGAGCCCCTAAAGGTTCAAAAGGCATTTCTCTTTTTGTAGTTCCTCGTATGCGTCTCAATTCAGAAGGAAACTTAGTATTTAACGATGTTACCACTGGAGGTATTTTTCACAAAATGGGATACAAAGGCGCTCCGATTGCCCACATTATCACTGGAGAAAATGACGATTGTAGAGGTTATCTAGTAGGGGAAGCCAATAAAGGCTTAAATTGTATGTTCCAAATGATGAATGAAGCTCGTATTGCAGTTGGTTTTAATGCTGCCTCTATTGCTTCTGCTGCTTATTATTCGGCATTACAATACTGTCGTGAACGCTCACAAGGGCGAAAAGTTGGTACTCAATCAACCGAGCAAGCACTCATCATAGAACATGCAGATGTCAAAAGAATGTTGTTGTTCCAACGATCAATAGTAGAGGGTAGCTTGGGGCTCTTGATGGAATGTTCTAAATATGCAGATTTAACTAGAGTTACTGTTGGAAAAGAAAAAGAAAAATATGAAGCCTTACTAGGATTATTAACTCCTGTCGCAAAATCATACCCTTCCGAAATGGGCTGTTTAAGTACTAGTGCAGCGATCCAATGCTTGGGAGGTTATGGTTTTACAGAAGAGTTTTTGCCTGAACATTTCTATCGTGAAGCTCGTATCCATCCTATACATGAAGGAACAACTGCCATACATGGTATGGACCTTTTAGGTCGAAAAATTGCCAAAGACCAAGGAGCTACGCTGCGCATTCTGGTCGCAGAAATTACCGCTACTATTCAAGCCGCTTCTCAAGAAGAGCGTTTACAAAAACAGGCTGCTTTATTAGGTACTACGCTTGAAAAATTGGTAGATACAACCATGAACCTAAGTATGCTTGCTATGCAAGGTAAATTAGAGGCTTTCCTTTCTGATGCAACTATTTACTTAGAAGCTTTTGGCTTGGTGGTCATTGGTTGGCAATGGTTAAAACAGGGATTAGTTGCTGCTCAAAAGCTAGGTGATGGCGATGACAACTTCTATGAGGGTAAGTTGCATACTATGGATTATTTCTTTGCCTATGAATTGCCAAAAACAAGGGGCTTATTAACTACACTCAAAAGTAGTACTCAAATTACCATGAATATCCAAGATGAACATTTTGATTAAGGAATAGTTATATAAAGGGTTTTCCTATAAAAAACACAACTGCTCAAAATCAGTGTTTTAACTATTCACTTTTGGCGTTAATTTGAAAATTTACCGATTTTATAATTTGATAATACTTGATAATCAGAAAACAATTTTGTGTAAACATTTTTATAGGAAAGCCCTATAGTTATAGAGGAACAAAAACGTTTCCTATACAATCAATTTATAACTCAAATATTCCTTAGATGAATGCAACTTTTGTCGTCAACAAAGATCAGTTAGATCAAACTAAATTGATAACAAACAATACGCCTCAATTGCTTAAAGGAGAGGTTTTATAAGGTATTGCCAATTTGTCTTTTATCAAAAACTATTGAATAGTGAGGCTAATCCCCAACTGGGATATATTGTCCAACCTTAGTCATCAATAACCAAAGGAAGTATAATGCTATTTCCTTTGGTTACTTCTTGCTTGCACATTTCCATACGCAGTTTAATTCTTTTTGTTAAATCTAATTTAGGAGCACTTGTTTTTTTGTTTTCCAATAAAAAGCGTATCTTTATTTATATTTAATCTAAATAAAAACAAATAACAATGTGTCAACATGATTCTCTAGCCAAAAACTCTGATGGATTCGTTTTGTGGTGTAATGAATGCAGGGTTTATAATCTGTATTTTAAAAATATTGTTATGACGCTTGATGAAAGAGGTTTGTATCAATTTAAAGAAAACATAGCTACCTGCTATGCGGAAAACCTAAATAGCTCTAAAGATCGAAACAGGCGAACGATACTTTTTGATACTCAAGTAAATGGTATGCGTTTCTGTTTTTCGACCAATGATGTAGGATCATTGCTTTCGTTGATGCAAGAAGCAGAATTGTCTTATTATGAATTAAAATACATTTTAGGCTAAAACATAATTTAGAAACGATCCCTGTCCTTTGGAATAAGGACAAACTCTAAAAATAAAAAACGACTTATATTGCTTGTTTAGCTTGGCTGATTTACAAAAAATTAGACTAATTTAGTACTCTTATCCTTTCTTCAACTTATAATTTAATTTATAGACAATACAGGCAAGGATTTTTCGTATTTAAATTGGCAAGATTTTAGAATTGTTGTCAATAACCAATAACCTTTTTGTTTCAAAACGCACTATAATGAGATTTTTTATATTTGTTCTGTTGTTCGGTATAAACAGTAATGTATGGGCTCAGCTCAGAGAAGGATTTGATCCTGATGAGGTAAAGGCACTAATTGCAATGTGTAATAGTTACACGTTTAATAACCTCTATGGATCGGATGCTAGTATAACACCCAAAGCTTATAAAAAAATCTTTAGCTCTCCTACTATTGGTATGGACAATAAGTTTCAAGTTTATACCAAAGAAAAGATTGGAGTGATTAATTTTAGAGGTTCTACCGATCAGATTTCAAGTTGGATTGAGAATATGTATTCTGCTATGATTCCTGCCAAAGGAGTTATGCTGTTGAACAAAAAGGAAGAAGCCTATTGCTTTGCACAAGATTCTGCTGCTGCTGTCCATTCTGGTTATGCCTTGGCTGTTGTATTACTTTCCTCTACTATTATCAATCAAATACAACAACTCAATCAACAAGGTATTTATGACATCTTGATTACAGGACACAGCCAAGGAGGAGCCTTAGCCAATATGACCCGTGCCTATCTCGAAAATCTTCCTAAGAATAAGTTATCTTCTAAGAACGTCTACAAAACTTATGCATTTGCCAATCCGATGTGTGGTAATAAGGCCTTCTCGGAGGAATATCATCTACGCTACTGCGAAAATAATATGAGTTATTCGATTATCAATCCAGCCGATTTGGTACCTTTTATGCCCATGCATTATCAAGAAAAGGGCAAAATACTTAGCAAGGAACGCCTCAAATCTTGGATTTTTGGCAAAGAGTCTTTTGATATTCGTAAGCTCGGAATGGAGCTGGTGATCCGAAAATTTGAAAAAAATCTCAAGGATTATGTCAATGCCTCCAATCGCTTGCTCGAAAAAATGGTTTCGGCTTCTTATGGTTCTGTTGATATGCCAGACTATGTTCGAGATATTAATTATTATCAAGTAGGAAATATCAGAGAATTAGAGCAATTTGCCTATCCTAAAATCATACTTGATCCAGAACAATTAACAGAAAAACAACGATCTAAAATTAAGCCCGCAGAAGATGGGAATTACTACCAACAAGAACCCAACTTCTATCAGCATAAACCTTATAATTATTATGTTGCCATTTTAAAAGAGTACTTTTCTAGAGATTATAAAAACCTAACGGTGAAATACCTTCCAGAAAATCTTTAGTTCTTTATGTATATTATAATTAACGGAGTAATGATAACAACACAGCAATACAATGGCAAAGCATTACAGCCTTTTAGAACATCTTTTGTTTCCTCCTAAGTATTGCTCTGCAAAGCAATTAAAAAAGGCAATTGGTCAAAAAAATATTGTCATAACGGGGGCTAGTTATGGCATTGGCGAAGCCATTGCTTATCAGTTAGCCAGCAATAACGTGCACTTAATTTTAGTGGCTCGTACCGACAGTAAATTACGTCGCTTAAAAACCAAATTGGAAGCCTTAGGAGCAACCATAAGTATTTATTCTGTTGATCTGAGCCAAGAAAGGGAAGTTTGCCTGCTAATAGATCATCTCAAACAGCAGCACAATGGGATAGACATCGTTATTAGCAATGCAGGGCACTCTATCAAACGTTCGATCCATGATTCATTGGAACGTTTCCACGATTTTCAGCGTACCATGGCCATCAATTATTTTGGACCTGTACAACTTCTGTTAGCGCTGATTCCTTTGCTCAAAAAAAACAAGGGTCATATTATCAATATCTCTGCTGTGAATGTGCTGCTAATTCCAGCCCCGCATTGGTCGGCCTATCAAGCCTCTAAGGCTGCTTTTGATCAATGGTTTCGATCTGTTTCTCTAGAACTAAAATCAGATCAAATTTCTTGCTCTACGGTCTATTTACCTTTGGTAAAAACACGCATGATTGCTCCCACTCCTGCCTATGCCAAAGCTCCTGCAATGTCTCCTCAGCACGTTGCCAAAATTGTTGGGCGATTAATCTACACAAAACGCAGAAAGTTTGCTCCGTGGTGGTTGTTTTTCGGGCAATTAGGTTCTCTTTTATTTCGGAATAGTTGGGAATTTTGGTTACCACTTTTGCTAAAAAAACGCTAAGGGACTCCCTCATCACTCCTTCAATATTACTGAATATTACAACTTGTTTCGGGCAATAGAACACCATCCACACTTACGATATGATCTAGACGAATAAGTTCCTCATTGCTCAACAACATAAATTCACCACTTTTTTGGGTAAAAACATCTTTTATAATACTGGAAGTTTCTTGCCTTGTACCATTTACAGAATAATAAATAATTTCAACTGTTTTCCTAAACGTAGCTTTCTCTAACAGTAGATCGTGAAAAGAGCAATTGATTGGTTGATATTTTCTTTTATAGTTTTCCATCTTAGGCATTAATCTATTTTGAATGAATTGCTTATTTTAGCGTTATAAAAACAAGTTCTCTACCCGATGATTTTTGTAAAAATTAAAATTGAGGCAGCTTTTATCTATTTTTAGATCGCTTTGCTCTTAGCTAATTAGATATTAGAGCCCAATTACAACTTAGCGTGAAACGATCTAAAGGCTAAGATAGGACTAGAAAAAGCCCATTCTGTTAAATTTTAAAAACCGTCGGGTAGCATAAAAAACAAGCTTATCTTATCTAAATAATAACTTGAATGGCAAAAAGTTCATTCTAAACCCAATAATACTCCTTGAATCACAAACATTTACTCAATTGGAGGATGGCCATTTCTAGTTCCTCTTTTTCAATACTCCCATACCCTAACCTTAAGCCTTGAACCAAAGTCGTAGAATTATAATTTGAAATATCCTTAATTTGAAGGTTCGATTTTTCCAAGTTGGCAACTAAGTCAGATAATTTTATCTCTTTTTTAGGACGCACCCAAAAAGCCAATCCTCCTGTTGGTACAGTATAGTCAACCTTGTCCCCCAAATGAGTCTTTAATAAGCCTTCAAAATATTGCCGCTTATCTTTATAATATTTCGCTGCTCTTTTAATGTGCCGTTTTATTGCCCCCTCTCTAACCAATTCAACGATAGCTTGCTCCATAATTGGATCATTTTGAACGTCAATAATTGTCCTCAATGCACCAACCTTTTGAATAAAATCACTACTTGCCACTAGATACCCTACTCTTAGAGCAGGTGCCACAATCTTACTAAACGTACCAATGTAGATATAATGTTTGATTGCCATATAACTAGCAATTGGCAAAATTGGTCGATTATCAAAATGAAATTCATGATCATAATCGTCTTCAATAATTATAAAGTTATGTGCTTGTGCCAATTCAGCCAGCCTTAATCTTCTCTTGAGGCTCAGTGTAACCGTTGTTGGATATTGATGATGAGGGGTTAAATAAATGGCTTGTATATTGGAATGTTTTAGAATGGCTTGTTCTACCTTTTCTACGACAATACCATCCTGATCTACTTCTATAGGCATTACCTGAGCGCCAGCATTTATAAATACGGCAGATGCAGGTCGATACCCAGGCGATTCCACCAAGACAAGATCTCCTTCCGTCAATAAACATTGAGCCGTTAAATACAATGCCATTTGGCTTCCTCTAGTTATACAAATTTCATCATCACTTACTTGCATTCCTCTCCTGTGGTTCAGCATCTGAGCAATGATTGCTCTAAATTTCAAACCGCCCAAACTCCCTGTATACCCTAAAATTGTTCTTCTAGATTTCAAACTAAATACTCGCCTATAAGCACTCGCCAATTCTTTTATTGGGGCTATTTGCGTATTAGGAACGCCATCGTCCAAGACAACAACCGCTTTCTTATGGACAGGAGCAAGAGTTGAGTTTTTATCCTTTGAACGATGGTCTTGAATGCTAACACTTGCTGCAAAAATGCCAATTCTATCTTTTGAAATCAACCAACCTTCTGCAATCAAAATGTCCAATGCTTTAAGTACTGTATTTCGATTGACTCCAATTATTGTTGCCAATTTTCGAGTACTGGGCAATGCCTCTTGCGGTTTTAAACGACCATTCTTAATAGCTGCAATAATCGCATCTGTGATTTGTATATAAACTGCTTTTTTATTCTCCTCCTTAATTTGAATATCAAAGTACCATAACCTATTCATTGGTCTATCATTTTTTGCAAAAACTGTATCATTTAAGTAGACCAAAGATACGCTATCTTTGGATAAATTATTCACAAAAACATATAATTATGTCCACAAAAAAAGAGTTTAGTTCTAAAGACTTTCACCAAACATTCGCTAGACCAGTTGCTCATTTGCCTGAAAATATTATCCACAGAAATGTAGAGCAAGCAGGCGTACATCAACAATTTTCAACAGAAAGAAAACATCCTGTATTTTTTATTGATTTGCCAACGAAAAACATCAGTGTAACGATTGGGGGGCTATTGCCCAATCAAATTACCAACAAACACAGACATACTTATGAAACGGTATTGTATGTAATAGAGGGAACAGGATGGACAGAAGTTGAAGATAAAAAAGTAGAATGGAAAGCTGGAGATGCGGTTTACATTCCTTCTTGGGCTTGGCATCGACATGGTAACTTGAGCAGTGATCAGCCTGCTAAATATATTGCGGCTGAAAATGCGCCACAACTCCAAAACTTAGGAGTAGCACTCCGAGAAGAAGAAGGTAGAGATTATTAACCCTCCAACTATTTATTATGAAAACAACAATATTTAAGGGGATTATTGCTTATCCCATTACGCCATTTACAAAAGAAGAAAAAGTTGACCTCCCATTATTTAAGACATTGGTAGAGCGACTAGTTGTCCATCAAGCAAATGCAATTGCTCCGCTAGGCAGCACAGGTGTTCTACCCTATTTAAGTGATGATGAAAAAGAAGCGGTTGTAAAAGCTACAATCGAACAGGTGAACGGTAGAGTTCCTGTCTTAGTTGGAGTTTCTAACCTTACCACAGCAAAAACGGTTCAACATGCCCAACATGCAGAGCGGCTAGGTGCTCAAGCTGTTATGATTATTCCTATGAGTTATTGGAAATTAACAGACGATGAAATTTATGAGCATTATCAAACTGTTGCGAACAACATTAGCATTCCTATCATGGCTTATAATAATCCTGCGACTAGTGGGGTGGATATGTCTCCCCAACTGCTGGAACGATTGCTAACAATTCCCGCTGTTACTATGATTAAAGAAAGTACAGGCGATATCCAACGCATGCATTATCTAAAGAAAGTACTTGGGGAGAAGGTTGATTTTTTTAATGGCTCAAATCCTTTGGCATTAGGGGCTTTTGTGGCAGGGGCTACGGGGTGGTGCACGGCTGCTCACAATCTAATCCCGCAATTAAATATCAACTTATACCAGTGCATCAAAAATGGAAAATTAGAGGAGGCTCAACGCATCTTTTACCAACAAGTAGATTTATTAAAATTTATTGTTGAGAAGGGGCTTCCTAGATCGGTTCAAGCAGGATTAGAACTGCTTGGAGAAAAAGGTGGGCACTTAAGAAGTCCTCTCAAGCCTTTATCTCAAAAGGATAAAGAGCAACTAAAACAACTATTGTTTGCAGCTATTTCTTAATTAACCTCTTAAAAATGAACCATTAGCTCCTTGACCTCCTTTAATTTATCAATCTTGTAAATTAATAGGGGGTCAAGCCTATTGTAGCTGCTATAATCCACAAATATTATCTAAGCGCAGATTTTACAGTTGTAAAAAAGATCTGTACTAAAAAATGGTTGTTATTTGGTGTGAACTACTTATCTTTAACAAATTACTTTTTCTAAGATTTTAGTTTCAGTGTAATTATGTTCCAAACCTTCCAAAAATTATATCAAGCCAATATTAGTACTCCTGTAGGAATCTATCGCTTACTGCGTTCCATAATCGGAACAGGCACCAACCTAATGGCTCTACTTGAATTCGCTGCTCGCAGCTACCCTTCTGAAACTGCCATCATAGATGACTATCAATCCATTAGTTATCAAGATCTTTATAAAGAAACACAACAATTAGCTGTTAATCTAAAAGAAAAACACGCTATTCACCCGCATAAGAAGGTCGCCTTACTTTGTCGCAACCACAGCCCATTAGTCAAGTCATTGTTTGCACTCTCTTGTTTGGGTGCAGATGCTTATTTGCTCAATATAGAAATGACGAGTGCGCAATTTAATGACTTATTAGATGAACATAATTTTGATTGTGTCATTTATGATCTAGAAGTTTGGGAGATGGTGCATCGTTCCAATTTTGATAAAAAAACGCTACTCAGTCAGCACATAACCTTTGATTCTATCCAAGGTTTATCAACCGAAACGCCCACGAAAAAAATCAACCTAAAAAAAAGCAGTGCTGGAAAATTAATTATCCTAACAGGCGGAACAACTGGAGCGTTTAAGACTGCCGTTCGGAAACCTGCTGTTTCTAACTTTTTAAATCCCTTTTTTGCCTTACTCAACCAATTGAATCTAGGCACTTATCAATCTGCTTATATTGCTACACCTATTTATCATGGTTTTGGAATGGCAGCACTTTTGGTTTCCCTTACACTGGGAGTTAAGATTGTGCTAACCAAACGTTTTAAAGCGCAAAAAACGACTTCTTTATTACTCAAACATAGAGTTCAAGTACTCATTTTAGTTCCCTTAATTTTGGATCGGCTGCTCCAACAAAGTAAATTAGAACTTATTTACACTCGTCTTATTATTTCTGGCGGAGCGCCACTAAATCCTAATTTGGTACAACGGACGTTTAAGCTGTTAAAACATGATTTAGCCAACCTGTATGGAACTTCCGAGGCAGGGTTTTGCATTATGGCAACTACAGAAGATTTAAAATTACATGCCAATACAATTGGCAAAAAAATTAGAGGGGTTCAACTTAAATTATTAGATAACAACCAACAAGAAGTCGCTATAGGAACGGTTGGGGCGCTATCTGTAAGAAGTAGTTGGGGCATGAAAAACACAACAGATAGTTGGATACCTACAGGGGATTTAGCTTATCAGAACGAACAAGGGTATTACTTTCTCTGTGGACGAGTGGACGACCGAATTGTATCTGGGGGAGAAAATGTTTATCCTGTAGAATTAGAACATATCTTATTGCAACATGATGCGATTCAGCAAACTGCTGTTATTGGTATTTCTGATCCAGAGTTTGGACAACGACTGAAAGCATTTGTGGTTTTAAAACCGCAACAAGTACTCGATCAATCAAACCTCCAAGAATGGTTAAAAGACCATGCAGCCCGACATCAAATGCCCAAAGAAATTGTTTTTATTGACCACATTCCTGTTACTGCTTTGGGAAAAACAAATAAGAAAAAACTATTTTAACTCATCAACTGATCTTACCTCAACTTAGATGTTTTGTTTTTTAATTTACGACAGAAGTAACAAAACCATTCCATTTGCCTAAGATCAGTGAATAAACGATACACTATGCCACATTTTGTAATTGATTGTTCTGAACAAATAATTGAACAGCAAAATCCTGAAAAAATCATGCAATTGGTCTATGATACAGCAGCGGCTACCAATTTATTTGCAGCGGGGGACATTAAGGTGCGAATTACTCCTTTTAAACCTGCTTATTATAATATAGGTAATACAAAAGATGATTTTATCCATGTTTTTGCGAACATTATGGAGGGGCGAAATACAGCGCAAAAAAGCAACCTTTCTCGGCAAATTGTTAGTCAGCTAAAGAAAATGTTTCCCGATGTCCCTGTCATTTCAATCAACATTAGGGATTTTGAAAAATCGACTTATTGTAATAAATCCATGGTATAAGTATTTAACATTTAAAATCATTTAACTCTTATTATGAAAAATAGCATTTTATTGCTTCTTACACTTCTTGTGCTTCAAGCCTGTACAGAAACCGAAAAAGCACCCAATACCAATACGGCAACCGTAAAAGTAACAGAACCCTCCACGGCTACTAGTCCAACTCCCCCTGCCCCAAAAACAACCAATAGCAAACCCAAAGTAGCTTCTCTTCCTAAAGCGCTACAATTGTCAGACTGTGTTGGTATTTATAGCAAATCAGGGCACGATGAATCTTGGTTATTGGGAGTTAGAGAATACGACGGTAGAGTAGAAGGCTTGTTAATGAAATTTGAAGGGATGTTGCCTCCGCTAGCCTCTTTGCAAGGAAATGCTCCCATAAAAGGCGCTTCTTCCCAACAACTCGTTTTTGAAATCAACCTAGATACTAGAACCTTCTCTTCGGAATTAGGAGATGGAATAATTGATGGTACCAAAGTTGTTTTTTCGGGGCAAACAGATCTTGTCAACGATAACCTAGCCTTATTCAAAGATGACGATTATGCTGCTCTTTTGGAGGACTAATCACTGGCTCTAATCCATCAATTACTATGCTTTCTCAATTCAAAAAAATAGGTCCTGGAGCAATGGTTGCCGCAGCCTTTATTGGCCCTGGTACCATCACTACTGCTACGCTTGCAGGCAGCAGTTATGGTTACACCTTGCTTTGGGCTGTCCTCTTTTCTGTTGTTGCTACTTATATACTACAAGAAATGGCTGCTCGTTTGGGGGTAATTGGAGGCATGGGAATAGGGCAAGCTTTACGCATAAAAATACAAAACCCTATTTTGAAAATGGGGGCTGCTATTTTAGTTATTGGAGCTATTCTGATTGGTAATGCAGCTTATGAAGCAGGCAATATCACAGGAGCGGTATTAGGGTTTAATGATTATTTTCCCAGTTACCCTTTCAATCCATTGGTCATCTTAATTGGAGCTATTGCTTTGCTGGTCTTATGGATTGGGAAGTATCAATTTATTGAACGTTTTTTAGTCCTGTTAGTGGCTTCAATGGGATTCATATTTTTGGTGGCAGCAATCGCTGTTCGCCCCAATTTGGGAGCTATTTTAGCGGGCTTATGCTGCCCTTCTTTGCCTAATAACTCCTTATTGATGGTAATGGGCTTGATTGGAACGACCGTTGTTCCTTACAATTTATTTCTCCATGCATCTTCCAGCCAAAAACGCTGGGCAGCCAATAAAAATCTAAAAGATGCACATTGGGATTTAACTTTTTCTATTCTATTGGGAGGATTAATTACAATGGCGATTTTGATTACTGCTGCTGCAACAGTCCACACAAGCACTACTACAATACAAAGTGCCCAAGATTTGTCAAAAGGATTGGTTCCTTTGTTGGGAAATTGGGCTGGTCTTTTTTTATCGCTGGGTTTCTTTGCAGCAGGGCTTTCTTCAGCCATTACAGCTCCCCTAGCAGCAGCCTTTGCCACTTCTGAAATATTGGGTTGGGAAAAGAAGTTAACCGCAGCGAATTTTAGGTTGACTTGGATGCTTGTATTGTTGATTGGTCTTATTTTTTCTTGTCTTGGGTTCAAACCTACGCTAGTTATTTTATTTGCTCAGATTTCTAATGGGCTTTTGTTGCCAATTATTGCACTATTTTTACTTTGGGTAATGAATGACAAAACAATTATGGGAAAGCAGGTTAACTCCCAAGTGGTCAATTGTCTGGCTATGCTTATCATCCTTACTACCTTACTGTTAGGTACAAAGGGAATTTTGGCAGCAATTGGTTGGTTCTAGCGCATTTTTAGTTGGGATAAATTTG
Source organism: Aureispira anguillae (assembly GCF_026000115.1). Classification (GTDB taxonomy): domain Bacteria; phylum Bacteroidota; class Bacteroidia; order Chitinophagales; family Saprospiraceae; genus Aureispira; species Aureispira anguillae. The sequence continues at coordinate 117,994 of NZ_AP026867.1, read as the reverse complement.
TCATTAACTAAACATACATCAAACACCCTAATCGTGATTTAATAATCTGCTATTCCTCTATTTCATGAGATCATTAGCATTGATAACTTGAAGGCAGCTACCTTCAAGTTATCCAATTTGCCATCGCAAAACCTTATGCCAATGATTCTATCCTTTTAAATAAAAATATCTGTCGCATAGCGCAAGCCTTCTTTTTGGATGCCATCCAACCAAACCTTGGCCTCCTCTCTAGATACCTTAGCGCAAGCCTTATAAATATCAATAAATGTTTTTTGGACAGCAGGAGCCATGTATTTTCCATCTCCGCAAACAAACACTTTTGCCCCCTTTTGAAGCAACTCATAAACCCGTTTACGCTCAGCCCACAACTTATGTTGAACAAACTTTATATCTCCTTCTTCCAAAGCACTATAAGCCCTAAATACTTGAACAACTTCCTCTTGCTCCCATTGGCAAAATTCATCCATGTACAAAGCATCAACCTCAGGATGGTCGCAGCCAAAAAACAAAACAATTTCTCCTACTGAATTTCCTTTTTGCTTTTGGATAGAACGCTCTTGAACAAAGCCTCTAAAAGGGGCAATCCCACTACCTGCTGCAATCATAATAAGAGGCACTGAAAGATCGGTCGGAAGATGAAAAGCACTAGTTGCTGGCTGGGTATCAATCTGCACCTGTCCTCCTACTGGCAAATGAGCTAAATAATTTGATGCCACGCCCTTATACTGCCCTTGCCCAGACCAAGCAGGCGCATCAACCACTGCAACAGTTAAGGCTACTTTTTGATCATCCCAATAAGGAGATGAAGCAATGGAATATAAACGAGGTTTTAGTGGTGGTAGTATTTTTAACAATTGTTCTAAAGGAATATCAATAGACGCATAACATTCTAATAGGTCTAAGACACTGACTCGCTTATGCAGTACTTCTTCTGTGTAAATGCTTTCGTCCGTTAGTTTTATTAAAGCGTTTTTTTCAGGCGGGCAAGGACAATATGAAGCCAATAATTCCACTTGCTTTTGAGTTGCTGGCTGTCCTAATTCTACATAATTGGTAAAAATATCGAACAAAGCAACAGGATAACCTACTGGTAAATGGAACAGTTGTGCATCAGCAGCCTGAATGGTTATTTGTGTATCAATAGTATATCCTAACCGTTGAAAAATACGTTCAATATTTTCTTTGGGATTACTTGGTAGAATAGACAAATAGTCCCCTGATTGATATGGCATATCTTTGGGCAATTCAATTTCTATATGTCGTTTAGAACGTCCAAGCGGATGCGTCATATCGACCAATTCTTTGTTTTCTATAATAACTCCCTGCCGCAATACCTTTTGTTCCAATGTTTCTAAACGATTGTTGGAAACCACGACAGAGAATCCTTGTTTTTCGGTCTTTCCCTTAGGCATTTTTTCCCAAAATTGATCCTGCCATTTGTCAAAATCACCATAGACATTTGTAGCACCATTCAAAGCGCCCCGCTCTATCAATGCTTTGCCTCCCCACTTTGATAACAATTGATCCACTTTTATGGGAATGGCTTGATAGGTTTTAAGCCAATCTTTATGCCCACAACCCAAAACAGCATATTGTATTCCTGCTAAAGAAGATACATTTCCATTTTCCAACCAATCCATAAATTTCACAGCGTTCCTCGGCGGTTTTCCTTCATAAGAAGCAGTGACAATAACAACGGGTATATCTTTATCCAATCGATTCACATAATCATCCATTGCCCCTAGCGTGGGTTGATAGCCATACTCGGTAGCCTCTTGATAAATTTTGTGTGCAAAACCTTCCGATAATCCTGTATTGGATCCAAACAAAATTAACAGTGGTTTTCCATTCTTATTAATCACTTGCTTAGTTTTGTTATTGGCAATCGTTTCTGATGGATTGAGCGATGGAGCAACAATAGCGACCTCTTCTTTTCTTTCGACCCGAATTCTAAAATTATCAGGCTTGATGGTAATCGCCTCTTTTATTTTTAAATTATAATTGGGATTGTCTTTTTTAAGGTCAAAACGTTGCAGCAACATCGCCAACGCTAATACGGCCTCTTGCATAGCAAAGAAGCGACCAATACAAGCTCGTTTCCCATTTCCAAAAGGTTTAAAACAATTTTCTGGCAATTGTTCTGCATTTTCGATAGCAAATCGTTCGGGCTTAAATGCTTCTACATCTTCGCCCCAAACTGCTTTATCTCGATGCAACCACCCTATTAAGACCGTTACATTTTCGTCTTTTTTGACCAAGTATTTGCCACCAATCACCGTATCTTCTAAAGCAGCTATTGTGTACATGGGGGCAATGGGGTGCAAACGTAGGGTTTCTTTTAAGACTTGGTCTATATAGGTTAATTGGGGAAGATGATCTATTGTTGGTTGGTTATTCCCTAGGATACGTTGAACCTCCTCTTGGGCTTTTTTTAGTTTATTGGGGTTATTTAACAACTCATAAATGGCAAAGGTTAATAAGCCACTAGTGGTTTCATGCCCTGCTATTAAGAAAGTAATCATCTGGTTTTTAATATTGTCATCCGATAGGCGTTCACCACTAATTGGATCAACACCATTCAGCATAATATTAAGCAAATCGTTGTACTTGTCTTTTTTGGGGTCTTTTTTTCTATTTCGGACAATTTCAGCACCAACAGTATGCATATAATCAATATCCGCAAAGTATTTTTGATTGGTTTTTACCATCAATTTTGTTTGAAGAGGAAAACGAACAGCACGCTTCCCCATCTCACTTAAACTATCTACCATTGATTCCACAAATGGATGCAGCTCTTCCGAGTAAAAACTATTGAATCTATAATTAAAGCTACACAATGCAATGGTGTCTAAGGTTAATTTGGTCATTTCTTCAGAAACATCAAACGAATGCTCGGCTCCCATCCGTTCAAATTTAAGCATCATTTGCTCTGCAATATCTAACATCTGTGGAAACAAATTCCGAATCGCCACAGGACCAAAGGCTGGCATTAATAAGCGATGTGCTTTTCCCCAAGCAAGGCTCTCGGTTTCTGCGGTAACTAATCCGTCACCTAGCAGCCCTTGTATTTCTTTAAACAACTTCGTATTCTTACCAAATCGGCTTGGGTCTGAAACTTCATGCACCAATTCTTGAGACCCAACAATCACCATATCATTATTGGGCAGTATCAATTTATAAATTCTCCCTTCTTCAAAATCTTTAGCAATCTCAAAAAGACTTTGGCTAAACGCTTTGGGGTTTATATTTTTAAGGTTCCCCAATAATGGGAATGTTTTAGGGGTGGGAATGCTTGACTTTATCATTACATTATTTTTGATTAAATATTTTTTATTAAAATATAAAATGATATAACTATAACCAATCCTATTCTTATCAACAAACAGGACTTATACTAACTTTCGATATTCGGAAGGAGTTACACCAACTTTTTTCTTAAATAAGCGACTAAAATATTGAGCATATTCAAATCCTAATTGAAACGCTATTTCGGCAACCGAATCGTTGCTATTAACCAACAACGTTTTAGCCTTATTAATGATTTGATAATGGATATGCTCTAGGGTGCTTTTCCCTGTTTCTTTTTTTAATAAATTGCCCAAATAATTTCTAGACAAATTCATTTCTTTGGCGAGTTGTTCTACTGTTGGAATTCCTTTTTTTTCTAAAATTGAGGCTTTTAAACAAGCCTTTAAAATTTTTTCAAACCGTATAATATTATTGCTATACTCCAATTTTTTGTCCATAAATTGCCGATCATAAAACCGCTGTATATACGTGAATAATAAAATGATTTGATTCACCCAAATGGTTGTGCTATAGTCATCAATCTGGCTGTATTCCTCTAGTATATTGTCTAAAATTGTTCGAATAATCTTTTCTTCTTGTTCTGAAATTTCAAGTGCCTCATTTAAATTATAAGCCAAAAAATTGTATTGTATCACTTGCTCGTAAATCAGTGACGAACGAATCAAATCTGGATGAAAAATAATCCCCCACACTTCTACCTCTTCCTGCGTAAAAATCTCATATACTTGAACAATTTGATCAGGGCGCAAAACCACTAGTGTTCCTTCTTTCAAATCTATATTCTTGCGACCATACGAAAAGCTGGAATGAATTATTTTATTATATAGCAGGATAATATAAAAGGGGCTTAATAATTCTACCTCAATAAGGTCTGTTGTAAAGTTTGACTCCGCAAAATTTAATACCGAAATTAAAGGATGTTTAGGTTCTTTATATCCAATAATTGCATGCAAATCAGCCAATGTTTTAATATAAATTGGTTCCATATTCAACTCCTAATCAATACTATTTTGTGTTTATAAAAATCACCCAACAATGCTGTAAATGACTACTGTTTTAGGGAGAAGGCATAACCCTAGATCCTATCTTCATTTATTTGTTTCTTATAATAAGAATATTTATTGGTACAAATTTAGATAGTCTTGAGGATAGATTTGTATACAAATGCATTATAATTGAATACTTTTTACTCATTTATAGCCTTTATACACGATTTGCTGAATGCTTTGTGTTTTGGCAATACTTCTACCTACAAAGGAAATGATACCCATTTAGGCCCCCAATCCCCTAACAATAGCCCACTTTCATTAATTATATAAAATAATAGATTTGTTTTAGAAAGTAGTTTTATATCTTGCCGCTTAGAACTATTTATTCAGTTATAACAACTTCACATTAAAACACACCTAAAATGAAAACATTTGCTACGGCTTTACTATTTCTTTTATTGTTTAGCTCCCTTACATTTGGGCAAGCCCCTCCCACCCCTCTTGCTGAACTCAGCAAAAATTATTCGGCACTGAATTTACGAGCTGGCAATATCCCTGAAAAATGGGAAGATGGCATGCGCACAACAGGGAAAAAGAAAACTTATGAGTGGTGGTACTTTGATGCACATTTAGACGATGGCTCTACCATGGTTATTGTCTTTTATACCAAGTCATTTGTAAACTTCAACAAAGGGCTAACTCCTTTGGTAACCTTAACGATTGATCGACCTGATGGAACAGCATTTATTAAAGAATACTTTGGTGACGCTGACCAATTTAGCAGCTCAAAAGATAGCTGCCATGTTAAGATTGATAATAATTATTTTAAAGGCAACCTCAAAGAATATGAAATTCATTTTGACGATGAAGATATTCAACTTACCGCCAAAATTCGCCGAACAACAGAGAGCTGGCGCCCCCAAACTGGACATATCTTTTTTGGAGAAGAAAAAAAGGATTATTTTGCTTGGTTAGTACCTGTTCCTAAAGGGGAAGTAGAAATAGATTATACCCTCAAAAAAGAAAAAAAAGACGTCAAAGTAAAAGGCTCTTGTTACCACGACCACAACTGGGGCAATAAAAACACCGCCAAATTATTCAACCATTGGTATTGGTCTAGAGCTGAAATTGGTCCATACACGCTCATTGCTTCTGAAATGATTACAGAAAAAGAATATAACAAAGAGAATGTAGTGGTCTTTAATATTTCAAAAGATGGCAAAACTGTTGCAGATGATGGCTCAAAGGTAACTATGTATCAAACTTATGGCAAGATGCACCCTACCTTACACAAAGATGTTAGTGATGATCTTATTTTTATTTATGATGCTCCTGACGATCCTTATCGTTATGAATATTATTTGTATAGAGAACGAAGTTTGGTAGAGGTAGATTTGTTAGAGACCTCCATTAAAAGTAAATTTAAATTATGCTTGGCTCGATTATTTACGAAATTTGATGGTGCTTACTTTAGAATGATTGGCAAGTCCAAAATAAAAGTTTATAAAAACGATCAATTAATTGAAACGCACGAAAGTTCTAAAGCGGTTTGGGAGTTGATGTATTTTGGAAAACCCAATCAAAAATAAAAAGATCGACTTGTAAAATTTCTAGAACATCTCGGTTTTGGCTTTAGAGGTTGGACTTTTATGCTTTCTATAAAAGTCCAACTTCTATTTTAGCGAAGCATGGCAATTTTATAAATTTATAACCAAAATCATTCTTGCAATGGATATTAATTGTGATATGGGCGAAAGCTATGGCCAGTTCAAAATAGGAAATGACAAAAACATTTTTCCTTATATCTCTTCCTGTAATATTGCCTGTGGTTTTCATGGAGGAGACCCACTCCATATTGAACAAACCATTCAACAAGCCATTCGTTATAATTTGCGGATTGGAGCTCATCCCTCCTATCCTGATTTGGTGGGGTTTGGACGGCGCAAAATGGTTTTGTCTGCTGCTGAACTAAGGGCAAATATTGGCTACCAAGTTGCTGCCATCAAGGGAATGGTAGAGAGCCTAGGGGGGCAACTCAGTTATGTCAAGCCTCATGGTGCGCTATACAATGAAATGGCTATTCATCAAACAGAAGCGCTTCCAGTAATTGAAGCCATACAACGCATTGATAAAAAACTTTCTTTGATGGGGCTTGCCAATAGCCCTTTAGCCACTTTTGCCCAACAACAGGGCATTCCCTTTATTGCTGAAGCCTTCGCCGATCGACAATACAACGATCAAGGGCAATTAATGCCCCGTTCCCAAGAAAATGCAGTAATTACAACTCCTAGTCTAGCTGTCGAGCAAGTAGTAAACATCATCGAGCACCAAAAGGTAAAAACGCCTAAGGGTGAGTTTACAATCCAAGCTCAAAGTATTTGTATTCATGGTGACAACCCTGCTGCTCCCGCCATTCTAAAAGCGCTAAAAAAGGTACTTTAAGTACTAAAGTTTGGTAAGCCCGATTTAGAGTCTCAAATACCCTTATTTGCAAACACTTTTGTATATTGATGAGCAAAACCAACAATTTTGACCTCCAATGACCATCAAACCATACGGAAATCAAGCCATTTTGGTAGAATTTGCAGCCCAGATTAATCCCAATGTCAATCGACAGGTGATGGCACTAAATGCGTACTTAAACAATGCTTCTTTGGAAGGAGTTAAAGCTAGTATTCCTGCCTATAATTCATTGACGATTCTGTATGATCCCAAGTTCCTTTCTTTTGAAGTTTTGCGTAAACATATTCTTGAATGGACACCAACTCATTCACTCTCTTCCACCTCCACGAATACAAAAAAAATAGTCCTTCCTGTTTGTTACGAGCCACCCTTTGCGCTGGATATGGATTGGGTACTGCGCCATACTGGTTTGTCAAAACAAACATTAATTGACTTCCATTCTCAAGCCCCATTTCAAGTTTATATGCTTGGCTTTTTACCTGGATTTGCTTATTTAGGAAAGGTTCCATTGGCGCTTGCTTGCCCCCGAAAACCAACACCTAGGCTAAAAATCCCTAAGGGTGCTGTTGGTTTAGCAGGACAACAAACAGGAATTTACCCTAGCTCCTCCCCTGGAGGTTGGCAGATTATTGGTCAAACGCCAATTCCTGTGTTCAACCCCGATCAAAAGCAACCTTTTTTGTTGCATCCTGGCGATCTAGTGCAATTTAAAGCCATCTCTAGTCGCACTTTTGAACAAATAGAACAGGCTATTTTGACCCAACAATTTAACTGGAAAAGTATTTATGAGTAAAACAAGTATTTTACATTTCCAGCAAGCTGGATTACAAACAACCGTACAGGATAAAGGTCGCTTGGGTTACCAACAGTTTGGTATTCCTATTGGTGGTGCCATGGATCAATCTTCTGCTGACATTGCCAATTGGTTGGTTGGAAATCCAACCGATGCCCCCCTGCTGGAGATCACCTTACTGGGACCTACGATTCGAATTAGTAAATCCTGTCAAATTGCTTTAACAGGAGCACATATTTCCCCTCTTTTAAACGGTCAAGCACTTCCAATGTACCAAACGATCCCCGTTCCCAAAAATTCTATACTGAGTTTTGGACCTATTCTTTCAGGATGCCGAGCTTATTTAGCGGTTGGAGGAACTTGGAGCATCAACAAGTGGTTATCTAGTTATAGCCCAATACTTCACAATGGACAAGCACTACCTTCCAATAGCATTCTAAAAAAGGATAGCCAATTTATGATTTACACCAAAAAAATTAGCCCATTAAGAAACTATCCAAAAGAAAAACGCCCTATTTATCCCTCTAAAATAACTGTTCGGGTGACAATAGGTCCTGAGTTTGAGCAATTTTCGAGAACTGCTATTGCTGCGTTTTTTGGTACAGCGCATTCCATTTCTAATCATTCTAATCGAATGGGCTATCGCTTAAGCACAAGGTTGTTCAACTTCACATCCTCTCAGGAATTAATTTCCTCAGGTATTGTTCCTGGTACGGTTCAAATTTCCAATGCAGGGCAACCGATTATACTCCTCAAAGATGCACCAACTACAGGAGGCTATCCCCGTATTGCCAATATTTATAGTGAAGACTTGGACGCTGTGGCGCAATTAAAGCCCAACGATAAAATTTGCTTTTCTTTAATAATTTAATTCAAAAAACATGAAACGCATCCATCTATTTGAGTTTGAGGACTTTCATTGGTTTCCCAATTTTTTGAGAAGCTGCATGACTCGTTATATTATATCCATCCATAAATTCTTAGGCTCTGCTGAGGACTTAGCCGAATTATTGGCTGGGGTACTAAAAGAAACTCAACACACCAATATTATTGATCTCTGTTCTGGCGCTGGTGGTCCAATGCCAAGGGTAAAAGAATTATTAGAGCAGAAACACGGTTTTTCTAAGCTCTCTTTGACCCTAACCGACCTCTATCCCAATAAAGAAGCCGCTGCCCTTATTAATGCCCAAAATGATCCTCATCTTTCTTACTTAACCACTCCTGTTGATGCTACTCAAGTAGAAAAAAAGCGCAAAGGTATTCGTACCATGATTTGTAGCATGCACCACATGAAACCTGCAATTGCCAAACGCATTTTATTAGATGCACAAAAAGACAAACAACCCATCTGCATCTTTGAAATCAGTGACAATAGCATGCCTTTTGTGCTTTGGTGGCTCGCCATTCCCACTTCTTTTATTATGGTTTTCTTGCTCACTCCTTTTGTTCGACCATTGACATGGAAACAACTGGTCTTTACTTACCTTATTCCTCTCCTGCCTATTTTTATTGCTTGGGATGGAGCTGTTTCTAATGCAAGAACCTATACCTTAGCAGATTGGGATGAATTATTAGGAGAGCTCCCAAAGGAAGGGTATAAATGGGAAAAAGGCACCATCAAAGGAAAGGCTGGTAATAAAATGTATTTAATGGGGCTGCCAACTTAAAAACCATGAAAGTATTAAAAAAAATAATCCTTCGAACCCTATTCGTAGGTAGTCTACTTTATCTTCTTATTTGTATAGGTCTATATAGTTATCAAGAACGTCTGATCTTTTTTCCCTCAACACTGCCTGCTACTACTGCATTTAATTTTGAGGGCAATTTTGAAGAGGTGACTTTATCAACCAGCGATCAGCACAATCTACACGGCTTATTATTTCGATCTGATTCTGCCAAGGGAGTCATTTTATATTTGCATGGCAATGCTGGCTCCCTCGAATCTTGGGGACAAATAGCTCCAACTTACACAAATTTGGGTTATGATATTTTTTTGCTGGACTATAGAGGATATGGAAAAAGTACGGGAAAAATCAACAGCGAACAACAGTTTTATGAGGATAGCCAACTGGCTTACAATTGGGTAAAAAATAAGTATCCCGAATCTCAAATAACGCTACTGGGGTATTCGATAGGAACAGCTACCGCAGCAAGGTTAGCCGCCCAAAACCACCCCCAACAGCTAATTCTGCAAGCTCCTTATTATAGTTTGGTAGACATGATGCAACAACATTATCCCTTAGCGCCTACTTTTTTGTTAAAATATCGTTTTGAAACCTATACTTTTATTCCCCAAATCAAAGCCCCTGTCACCATTTTTCATGGCGATAAGGACGCTATTATTCCACTTCATTCTTCGCTGAGATTAAAAGCACTTTTTAAGCCAGTAGATCGCCTCATTATATTGCCCAATGCAGGACATAATGGAATGACTAATAATGCACATTATTTAACTGCATTAAAGCAAATACTTTAGTTCAAAATGCTATAAATACAGCTTATTTTTTTTTTAGAAACGCTGTTTTTAGGACAATTGTTTTTTTGCCAATGCGGCATTCAACAGCATTGTCATCCCCTGTCAAACGAATGCCCTTAATGACTGTTCCACGCTTTAGGTTTAAGGAAGCCCCTTTTACTTTTAGGTCTTTAATTGGCATCACCGAATCGCCATCTTTTAATACATTGCCATTGCTATCTTTGACGGTTGCTCCTTCCTCTTCTTCTACTTCTTGCTCTCCTTCTTTTTTATAACTATAGTCGTAATTATAATCATAGTCATAATCGTAATTATAATCCTCTTCGTTATTTTCGTTCTTTTTCTTATTTCCCATAGCTGATTTTACTATTTAATTCATTCATTTAGTACTAGGACAAAGGTACCTTTATTCCTATAGAATTTATAGTTCTATCAAAATACTTTATTGGCTTGCTCCATTCGTTTTTTTAATGGACGGCATAGAATGCTCTTTTAGTATTTCCAACAATGGGCGATCCTCTACCTTGCTTTCCATCCAAGCGAGGAAGTCAAAATGCTCTAACAATTCTAATTCTGCTTTAGGAGCAGTTTGTGCTAATTTCTTTAATTGGACTAAATACCTACGAAAGACATTCTTTAATTCATTTTTTGAAGCAACGTTAGCACTTGCTTTGAATAAGTTTAAAATAATTCGTTCAAAGTCAAATAGATCTTTTTTCTTCCGTAAATTACGATAGATAGAGCGAATAACATAAGGTAATTGTAATACTTCATTTAGTTCAAACAAACAGATTAGTTTCATTAATAATACTGCATTTCTATAAATTGCTATTTTTTGAATTTGTTCGATATCTTCAATTAATTCTAATGCTTTTACAAATTCCCCATTTACAATACATATTACAGTATAATACTGTAATATATAATCTGGTCGAACATAAGTGTTGTTTTCTTTTTTATGTTTTTTTATAAACGTTTCTATCTCCTCTCCATATTCCTCCCATCCCTCATAATCCCTTGACTCTATTTTTAATTTTAAAAAAGCAAGGTATTTTATACTCATCAACAATACATTATTAATCTCATCATTGTTTTTTTCTACATACAAGTCAATCTCTTCCATAATCATCAAAGCTTCATCCCACTTCCCTATCTCAATTGCTGCTGCAATGAAGTTATTAATACTTGCGATATAAGTTCTAGGGGCTTGTTTTTTTAATAATGGAAACTGACGATGTAGTTCAATCCCATCTTTAGCACTGGAATAAACATCAAAAAATTGCCATACTTGAGCATATATGATATTTTTTGTAACACAAAAAGCCCATTTACTAAATGGACTTTTTGCTTCATCTATAGACTTAAAAACTGCTTTAGCCAATATTTCTTGGTTGATTTCTTTTACTCGAAGATGTCTTCCCTTTGCTACCATATTTATCAAAACATCTGTTCTATATTTTTCTAGTAACAATAAGTTGTTGGCAACATCAAGTGCCCATTCATTGTTTTTTTGATAATTTAAAGGCTCTTTCTCTTCTTGATAATTCCAAATTAAACGACCTAACCTCATTTCCCACTCCGCTATAAAAGGAAGTAATGTAGGATAAATTCCTTCAAAGGCAAGCTTTTTAGTTTTTTTTAATAATTGATAAGCATCTCCATCTAATCCCTTCTTATAAAGAATATCAACTTGTTGTAAGTTGTTCAATATCTCAAACTCTACATTCTGTTGATTATAAACCTGTAAAACTCTAAGAATATAATTATATAGATAATTTTTAGTTCTACTCCATTGTTTTACAATTGCTATTTTTTTAAATTTCTTTTTTAGTTCTTCATCATCGCAAATTTCTGTTTTGATAATAAGATTAAAGAGCTTTGCATAATTACTATTGGATTCTCCTGCCCTATTAATAAACTGCTTTATATAACGTTTTTCACTAGTAGTTAAACGATTCACTAGCTCAAATAAACCACTCTTGCGTGTAAGCTTCATAATAAAATAATATATTAGTTACCAACCAACTATAAAAACAATATTTATAATGCAAGTAATAATTAGTCAGTAAAATGTGGTTAAGAGTTAGCCCCATACCTCTTACATTATTGTAGAGATATTTACTAGGCGTATTTAAAATTTAATTCAAAACATTGTCTTTTCACTAATATTTATTGGCTTCTGTTCAGCACAATGCAATCTGGTCATAAAACCATTTTTTATAAAAATGATTCTTTCTGTATCTATTTTTCAGTTGCATTATAATTCTTCTGGTTTGACAGCAGCATCAAACAATTTTGCATAATTGCTATTTTGTTCTCCTTTCTGATTGATACACTGCCTAATATAACGTTTTTCGCCAACTGTCAATCGATTGATCAAGGCAAATAAACCGCTTTCATGCGTAATCCCCATAGCAATATAATCATCTAATTTTCAGTCATTTACAAACCAAAAACTATTAATTACACAAGTAATAATTGGTAAAATGTGGTTAAGAGTTAGCCCTATATCTCTTGTATTATTGTGGAAACATTAGTTCGGACTGGAAATAAATTAAATCTTTTTAATTAAAAATCAATTTGCTCCAATCCTGCTGATTAAAACATTTTAGCAATCTAATTAATTCCTCTAATAAAACCATTTTTCATGAAACCAACTTTCTTTTTACGACTGTTTTTCAACCACATACAAGTTTTTTTTTGTAAAAAGTAATCCATGGGACTTATACCGTTCAGTTTATTAAAGGCAACAGCCAATAACTCCAACATAGCATCAAACAATAAGATTTTCATCTAACTAAGAAAAATTACGATTTATATAGACGATTACTAAACGCTAGACCTTTGTACTCCTCTCAATATGTACATATATTATTATTTTATACTAATTAAAACACAAATTATGAAACATTTAATTCTTATGGCATTTGCCATACTATTAATGAGTTACAATGCCCAAGCGCAACACTTCGAGCTAATATCCTCCCCCAATGGTATAGGTGGCACAGTCAATGATTTTAAAGTTTGCGGTGTAGAAAGTAGAACATTTCAGGTAATATACGATCACTGTCCCAATAGTAAAGTGAATTGTCTTCAAGGCTGTGGAGCTAATCCCGTACGTGTAAATATACGACTGTATAGAGACAATACTCTCCTACAAACTTTGGTCTTTCAGACGAGTAATGATTGGTTTAATCAACCCATTGTAGTTGCGAACACCAGCCCAGGGGCTTATAAAGTAGAAGTAACTGTTCAGCGTCGAAAATTTTCTTGTTTAAGTTGGGAAACTGTTTTTAATCAAACAAGCAATATTATTACCGCTTTAGGAAATGCTTCTCCTGCTTTTAATATTGACGGCATTGCAATACCTAGCAATAACAGTGCTATTCAAGTATGCGGTAGTAACATAAGTCTTAATGCTGCTGCCACTAGTTGCGAAACTAGACACTATATCGGAGTTCAAGAATGTAACCAATGGTGGAGCAGAACCTATGAATACGAATGGGGACGCTGGTATACTGGACAAGCCAATGATAACATTAACTTACAAGCATTATCAACTTGGAATAGCAATGATCCATTATATTTTTCAGGTACAGATGTATCTAGAATGGGCGATGCTCTATTTGGCGGGTATTTATCCTCTGGACAAGAACGTTATTATCGTGTCAGTGTTTGTACTGGTGAGCCATCATGGCAATGCAAGGTAGCCTTGATTAAAGTAAATGGAAACTGTAAACTAGCTCCTTCTGACCTTCAAATTGAAACACTTGACGAGTACACAACTACAGGTAGTTCTGCCAATGACAACAATGAGCTAGAATTGGCAATTGACCCCAATAATACCATTGCATCTAGTTCGGCACTAACGACGATTAGAATCAGCCCCAATCCTTTTAATGCTACAACTATTATTTCTGTAGATTCTTATACCGAGAAAGCTCCAATTGTATTTGAGTTATACAATCTGTTAGGCGAACGTGTTGAATCTATTCAAAGCAATCAAAATCAATTTGAATTGAATCGGAACCAACTTGCAGCAGGAGTTTATACCTACCGTGCAACCGCTGATAACCAGTTATTAGGAAGCGGAAAAATTGTTATTCAATAATTTTTTAGACTCTTTGCCCTGCCCTCTACTTAATTTTCTATATCAGAGGGCAGGACAAAGAATCAAAATTATTACCAATCAGGAAGTCTTATACCCATCCACCAGTTCCTTAGAACGCTCTTTTAGTATTTCTAACAATGGGCGATTCTCCACTTTACTTTTCATCCAAGCCAAATAATCGAAATGAACCAGCAGTTCTAACTCTGCTTTAGGAGCAGTATCAACCAGTTTTTGTAGCTTTTCCAAATATTTACTAAAGGTCTGCTTAAGGGCCTCTTTAGAGGCAGCATTGGCACTCGTTTTTAGTAAATTCAAGACAATACGTTCAAACTCAAATAAATTTTTCTTTTTTAATAGCGAACGATAAACAGATCGAATAGCATAAGGTAATAACAAAACCTCATCTTGCTCAAACAAGATAATTAGTTTCAATAATCGTGTTGTATTGGTATAAATGGCAACTTGTTGTATTCCTTCTAAGTGTTCAATATGTTTTAAAGCTTCTGCATAACGACCATTTACCAAATAGATATGCACCAAATGATACAACAATATATGAGGTTTAACATAACGATCATTTGCTTGTTCATTTTCTACCACAAAGGTCTCTATCGCATCCGTATACAACAGTGCTTCCTCAAACTGCCCCTGTCCAATATTAGCACTTAACATAGCGACATATTTTATACAGGTTAGGTAAAGTACCTTGCTAGAAGTTTTATGTTTGTTAATATAGTTATCTACTTCTTGAATTAAAAAGGGAATTTCGTGCCACTGCTTGGCATCTATTGTTGCTTGTACAAAATTATTCAAGCTTGTGATATACGTTAAGGGAGCATACTTCTGCAACAAAGGGTACTGATGATGCAATTCGATACACCCCTTGGCATTAAAATAAGCTTCCAGATATTGGCTAATTTGGACGTGTAGGACTACTTTAGCCACATAAAAAAACCATTTTGCCATTGGGCTTTTAGCTTCCTCGACAGAAGCATAGATCGGTTGATTTAGAAGTTTTAAATTGTTTTTTTCTAGCAAAAGATGGCGGCCTTTTTTAGTACTATTCGCAAAAACAGCAATGCACCTTTCATTAAACAATAACATATTTTGAGCTACATCCGTCGCCCAAATATTATTCTCAGCATAATCCAAGGGTTCTTTTTCCTTTTGGTTATACCATATCAAGTTATCCAAAATCATTTCCCATTCAGCAATAATTGGAAGTAAAGTAGCTGATCCCCCTTCAAAAGCAAGATATTTAGTTTTTTTTAATAATCGATGGGCATCTTCATACAAACCTTTCTTATTTAAGATGGCTACCTGCTGTATATTATTGTACAACTCAAATTCCTCATCTTGTTGATAATAAATCTGTAGTACTCTAAGAATATAGTTGTATAAATAGTTTTTGACTCGACTCCATTGCTTAACAATGGAAGTTCCTCGAAATTTCTTTTTCAATTTTTCTTCATCATATTGCTCTTGTTTTACGATTGCATTAAAGAGCTTAACATGATTATTCTTTGCATCTCCTGATTTATTAATAAACTGTTTTATGTATCGTTTTTCACTTGGGGTTAATGTATTTATTAGTTCAAATAATCCACTATTAACGGTAGGATTCATAATAGAGTAAACATTTATATAAATGTAAAAAAATAACACACACTTTTTAGCATTATAAAAAAGATGATCTCCTAAACTAAAACGACAGTATTCTTTTAGATAAAATAGGAAGGTCTAAGTTAAGGCAAATTCTTCAATTACTATAACCAATAATCTTAGCTTTTGCTATTTCCTTTTTAATTCATTATGTACTTACTTTATTAAGTAGCAATTACTATCACAACGTTTTTTTATATGAAATATTATGCAAGTATAATAGTGTTCTACCTATGAAATATTTCATTAAAGCAAAAAAGTCTATTAAGAACCTTTTTACAAGCAAAATACGACTGTCTATATGATAAACATCTTTCCTATTTATAAAGAAACCTTTATAGCCCTCAAATCACTTCCTAAACCTAATCTATCACTGGTTATATAGTATACAACATTGACCAATTAGTTATTATAAATAACGAACAATTTGAATTCTTGCTGCCTTTAATTCAAAAAAAATATATAAACAAAACTGATTTTCAATAAATTACTATTACAAGCATCATTAGCAATCGATTTATCTTCTCTATTTAAGCAATTCTAAGAAATGCTATCATTTCTATGTTTTGTTATTTGCAACACCACCCAATCACAATATTCCAAACACACTATAAGCCACTATAATACAAGCACTAAAACATCATTAACGCTCTCAGAAATGTAAAAAACTGTCAAAAGATGGTTACATATTCGGTAAAACAGACTGTATTATTGCACCAATGCTAGGAGTACACCAAATTCACAGAAAAAATTATAAAAGACTAAGCTTTTCGTAAGTATTAAATAACAAAACCCATTAATATTTGCTCCAAGTAGCCTTTGCTGCTTGGGGCTTTTTTGTATTTTTACTAAAAATCATCTTTAACAATCATTAGTTCGGTAAAAAACCTTATTAGATTATTGCATAAGTGCTGCGCAGTTGATTTACAGGTATTACCCAATGGAACACCTTCCTATAAACACCTACAAATCAACCTAATAAAACGGTGCTTTTTTTTGATTTTTGTCTAAAAATCAAAAAATACGGAACTATTAATAATAAGTAATGAATCTAAATTATTGATAGTTTATTCGAGCAATCTTTTTAATCTTAACTGTGTTGAAAATACTCGCCATAGCTAAGGCTATGACTGTGTTTTTCGCCTTGTTAATATCAAAAATCTTTTACTGCAAATTCTATAAATAATTTTGCCCCATTACTTAATATGAAAAAAATAGCATTTTTTGATTCAGGAATAGGAGGATTAACCGTTTTACACAAAGCGCTTCAAATAATGCCAAATGAGCCCTATCTCTATTTTTCAGATGCCCAGAATGCTCCCTATGGAACAAAATCTAGTAAAGACATCAAAAAATTAGTCTTTGATGCCGTAGATTTTTTAATACAACAAGACATCAAAGCCCTTGTATTGGCTTGCAATACAGCAACTAGTGTTGCCATTAAAGATTTGCGCCAACAATACAACTTGCCCATTATTGGCATGGAACCTGCCGTCAAACCTGCCGTAGAATCAGCCAAAGACAAAAAAATATTGGTTTGTGCCACCGACAAAACACTAGCTGAAAACAAACTTAAGTTGCTAATCGAAAATCTAAATGCAACAACTAAAGTAGAACAACTCTCCTTACAAGAATTGGTACTGTTTGCTGAAAAATTTCAATTTGACGATCCAAAAATCGAACGTTATCTCAAAGAAGTTTTTTCGGGCATACAATGGAACGATTATGATTCTATTGTTTTAGGCTGTACCCATTTTCCTTACTTTACCCCCAATATACGTCGCTTGCTCCCTCCTCATATTCGTATTTTAGACGGTCATACAGGAACGGTCAAACATTTGCAAGCCCGTATTGTTCCTAGTACCCAAACAAGCCCAAGCCCTATTCAATATTTTTGTTCAAAAAAAGCAAGCGCTGCCAAGCATTTTGAAAAATATTTTGCGATGCTCAATCAACAAGTCTCTCTATGAAAATTTTAGGTATTATTAGTTTAGTATTTGTTAATGTTGTAGGGCTATGGGCTCAATATAGTCCCGAATTGCTAACTACTCCTGAAAAAACGGCATTTGACAAAACCTCTACCTCTGAAGACGTCCTTGCTTTTATTGATGCAATTAAGCACAAAAGCGAGTGGGTGCATACCGAAATCATGCTGGTGAGTGACAGCGGGCGACCTGTTCCTTTAGTTGTTATGGCGAATCCTAAAATTAGCAGCCCCAAAGAAGCACTGGCTTCGGGCAAACCTGTTGTTTATTTCCAAGGAAATATTCATGGAGGCGAAGTAGAGGGCAAGGAGGCATTGATGATCTTGATGCGAGAAATGCTGCTAGGCGACAAAAAACATTTGCTCAACAATCAAATTGTTATTTTCACCCCTAATTATAATCCTGATGGCAACAATAAGTTATCTTCCACTCATCGAAAATCGCAAGAACATTGCCCTCATTTAGCAGGAAGTAGACGCAGTGGAGGAGATTGGGATCTGAATAGAGATGGCATCAAAATGGAAGCTGTTGAAACCCAAGGCTTGATGAAAAACTTAATCTTAAGGTGGAATCCTGATGTATTTGTCGATTTGCACACCACCAATGGTGTTTGGCATGGCAATGAACTAACTTATGCCCATAGTTACCACTTTGCAGGACATCCTGCCACCTCTACTTATACCAAAGATATTATGCTGCCAAAAATCAAAAAAGCAGTACTAGACAAATATGATTTGCATTTTGATATTTATGGTGGTTATTCTCTAAGTCAAGGTTGGCCGCCCAAAAATTTTTATACCTACAATCACCATCCTCGTTATTTGGTTAATCAATTTGGGTTGCGCAATAAAATAGCGATTCTTAGTGAAACCTTTGCGCACGATAAATTTTACCATAGAATTAATTCTGCCCATAAGTTTATTGTTGAAATTTTAGAATTCACCAATGCCCATGGCAAACAAATCCAAGCAGTCAATCAAAAAAGCGAAACGGAAACCATACAAAAAATAAAAAACCAAGCTGGACAGTATAAAAATGGTGTTCGTTTTAAGATGGTACCAACCAATCATCCCTTAAAACTCAGAACATACGAATATATTACTTCTATAGACAGCTTAGGTAAAACGAACTACATTCGAACCCATCATATTATTGATGTTGAAAATGTCACCAATTATAGCGCTTTTGAGGCAACGCTCACTGCTACGGTTCCTAGAGGATATATTATTCCTGCAAAATTTACTCATATCGTTGAACACCTAAAAGCACATGGTGTTATTGTTGAACAATTAGAACAACCCACTTCTTTTTCGGGAGAAGTCTTTTGGATTCATAAATTGGAAGTCAACAAAAGAGCATTCGAACGTCACAATATGATTCATCTAACGGGCGAATTTAGCCCTCAAACAAAACAATACCAAAAAGGCGATTATAAAATAGACCTTGCTCAACCCCTAGCCCATCTTATCTTTTATATGCTCGAACCACAGTCTGATGATGGCTTAGTAACGTGGAATTTTTTCGACAAAGCACTTTATCAATTAGGGGTCAACAATAAAATTGTTCCATTTCCCGTTTTTAAATATTGGTAAGTGGATTATCCATTTTTTTGAACTTTAGCCCTGAGTAAGCTTAAAAACTCTTATCAGTATTAAAAGCAAAATGTTCTAACTATCCATTCTCGATAAAGCGCAGTTTGCTAGGGTTCTTATTCCTGTTTTAAGTGTGCTCTGTACTAAAATTATGGTTCTTTAAAAACCCGAACAGAGTGAGTAACAAGGCTCACGTAGTAACTACAAAGTAGCAACGCAGTTAATCGTGTAGTAAACACTAAAAAAGGGTAAGCTTTTAACTATTTTTCTTAGTAGAAAGTTATAGGTCGTAAGTCGTATGCTTAGTTCCTGTAAATACAGGACATACGACTTACAACCTATAACTTATAACAAAAGTAGTAATAAGCAAGCAAGGTAGTTTACGGGTTGTCAAAGAACCAAAATTATTTTATTTAAAACAGATCTAATAATCGCAGAATAATCCTAAAATTAACATTATTCGTTATCGGCATTATTCTTGCGCAAACAATAAATCAAGTAATTAATATTGTCCTGTATATTACCCCTTACTCAACAAAAAACATAACACAATCATAATCAATCTTTTTTATTAAAATTCATGTTAATATTTTATTCTTTTTTTTTACCTTTGCAGTAAATTTTGACTGAACACCATAAATCAACAATGATCCCCCTTGTTAAAATGAAGCATTATGCTCTTTGCGTCATTACTTTTTTCTTAATTGTTCTATCCTATCACAATAGTTTAGCACAACCTCTATCAATTGCATTAGAACAGTTGCTAGAACAAGGCAAAACGCTCTATGCACAGCAAGAATATGCAAAAGCTACTGAAAAGTTTAATCAGCTGATAGAAAAAGGAAAAGAAGAAAAAGATAACTATCTATTGGGTAGTATTTATTATCAGCTAGGTGTATTTTATGATACCAAAAGAAACCATAATAAGGCACTTGAATTTTTATTCAAAGGCTCTAAACTAATAGAGGGTCGTTTCCATACCCTCAGATCCAACTCCCTTTCATCAGAAAAAGAGACTTTCTTAGAAAAAGAAAAAGCCTTAAATAGCCAAGACAGTCAGCTAAAAGCTTACATATACACAAGAATTGGTGGTGTTTATTATAACCAGAAAGATTATTCAAAAGCCGAAAAATACTGGAAAACCGCTTATTGGATCGCTAAAAAGAATCATCACACCAAAGCACTCTCTAATATACTAAACAACCTAGGGGAAATAAAACGCTTAACGGGACATTTAAATGCAGCGCTTCCGCTTTATAAAAAAGCACTAGAAATAAAACAGATGATTAAAGATACCTTTGGGACCAGTGTCAATTTATCCAATATTGGAACTGTCTATCTCAAAATGGGTCATCTAGATTCTGCCAAAATGTTTTATGACAAAAACTTTTCTCTTCCTAAAAATTCAAAGTTTCCTCGAATAGCCATTAGTCATTATAGCGATTATGGTTTATACCATAAAACCATTGGTCAAGCCTTTATTGCCTCACAATGGTACAATAAGGCACTAGTCTATGCCGATACATTGGGTGATCTAAATATTATATTATCTATTTATCAAGATCTTTCAGCACTTTATGAAGAACAGTCCAAATTAGATTCCTGCTTGCTCTTTCAAAAAAAATGGATTGATTTAACCCAAGTAATCAATCAGCAACAAAATGAAAAACTAGCGTTAGAAATAGAGGCAAGATTCAGAATCAACGAAAAGGAAAAAGAGTTGACCTTTCTTAAAGAAAAAAACAATATTGAAATGCAAAATAATCGACTCAAAGATTATTTTCAATGGGCATCTATTATTGGGCTTTTTAGTATCTTGATCTTCACCTTGCTCATTCTTAGGTTGAGAAATAAAAACAACGAAGGGTTAACGCTTAATATGGCTAAAATCAATCAACAGAATGAAGAAAAAGACATTTTGTTAAAAGAGATCCATCATCGTGTAAAAAATAATTTGCAAGTAATCACAAGCTTGTTAAGTCTTCAAAGTTATAATATTGAAGATCCCAAGATGAAAGTATTATTTAGCAATAGCCAATATAGAATTAATTCTATGGCAATGATCCACGAAATGCTTTACCAATCCAATGATTTTTCTAAAATAAACTACAACAGCTATCTAAAACAGCTAATTGACAAGTTAGTTATTTCCATTAAAGGGGTTGAACATCAAATCCAAGTTAATATAGATGTTCCAGATTTATTTCTCAATATAGATACTGCTATTCCTCTCGGTTTGTTAATTAATGAGGTGACAACAAATTCACTTAAATATGGGATTGTAGACCAGACTCCTGGCACGTTGTCCATAAAAATGAAAATGTTAGATCCGCCTAATTTTTTATTGGAAATAGGGGATGATGGCATTGGTTTTACAACAGATCTTTCTGCTCAAAAACATCATTCCTTGGGGCTAAACCTGATTAAGCAGCTTGCCGTTCAACTCAACGGAACCATTCTAAAAGATGATAAAAAGAAAGGAACAAATTATATCCTTCATTTTCAAGAGGTCGATCAGATGGCATAATAACCTTTAAGTTTATTACACTATTGATTTTTGAAGCGGTATTGTTCTCTGCCTAACTAGGTAAATTATTAGTATTTGCGGATACATGGAGCAAGCACCTGAACCAACTTTTTGGTCAATTTATGTTAGATTATAAAATCTAAACCTTATATTTAACTATAATCCATGAGTTTACAACCATTATTTACTAATTTATCATCTTATGACCTACTTAGAGCTTGCTTACAAAGTGCTAGAGGAAACACAACGTTTGTTGTGGGTGGATGATATATGGGAAATTGCTCAGGAAAAAGGTTATACCAAGCTATTAAAAAAAACATACCCTAGAGAAGAGGATAACATCAATCAATTGGATGCTTTAATGTATCAAGAGGTTGGACGGCATAACTTGCGCCTAATCGAGACGGAAGGACTTTATTACCTGACAACTTTTGAGCAGCTGCCCCAATTGGTCGAAAATGCATTGTATGGAACAGGGATTAGTAGCTATCAAGATATTTTAGACTACAACAAACCAAAACATTTCAGCCCTTCAACCAGAGGTTTTGATGGTATGGTCTTGTTTTTTGTCGTTGCTATTGGTTTTCCGATAAGTCTTTATATTAGCACAACCATTCAAGGGTCTTTCTATTTAGGTCCTCAACTACTCCTAACAACAGCTATACTGACCCTCTGTTTTGCTTTTATGGTATTCCTTTATTTGCAACTGACCAACTGTGACATTAGTATTTATCCTGATAGAATTGATTTTTATCGAACATTCTACCCTAGCCACAAAATACTTTCTCTCCCTATCAAAAATTTGGTCAGTATACAAGCCAATGGCTTGGGGCAAGAGGATCAAATAAAAAGCGATTTAAAATTTCTCTTGATCGAATATAAAGAAGGGAAAAAAATCCTACAAAAAAAAATTCGCTGCCATGGGTACATAAACCCCAGCCCTATCTATGATCCTTTCTGTGTTCTAATCCGAAATTTCGAAAGTTTTATTACCTTGAGAGCTTTTTTAAAAGAAATTTGTCAACAACACAATTTATTGTACCGAGAAGCGTAATAAAAATACCCTCCCATCAATCACCAAATTATTCTTTGGGCAATCCATTTTTATTTTGGACAATTACTTAATAGAATAGCGAATAAGCGTAGACTTATCTAATGCAGGATGAAGCCTAATAACAAAGCATCATAAAAATCAACCAATGAAATCAAATTTAATTCTCTTCTTTTGTCTACTTAGTATTCAGTGGAGTTTAGCCCAAAATATATCTGGCAGATGGGAAGGCTACCTAGATCAAAGTAGTGGTGCCTCTTCTATGGATGGGTACAAAGACTACTGGGAACGTGGTCTTTGGAAAAAAGGAACCAAAACACATGATTTGCAACTCACCTTTAAATACAATGAAAAGAAAAAGAGCTATACAGGGGAGTATTACATCAATGAGGCGATAAAAAAAGCACATTTTGCTCGTTTTGCCATCAAAGCAAGTGTGTTTAATCAAAAAGTACGATACAGTACAACTTCCAAAATATTTGAAACTAAAAACACCTTAAACCTAGGTTTTTGTTATAATCAAGCTACCCTAAATTGGTCTGAAGACGGCAAATATGAATACCTTGAAGGTAAATGGAGAGGTTGGAATGATGACAAGAGGTCTTGTGCTCCTGCCCATATTTGGGTAAGAAGAAGAAAAAGAAATTATAGCCCTCCTCCTAAACCTCCTGTTGTCGTTGCCAAAAAACCTGTCCCACCTCCTAGTCCTGTTGTCAAAAAAGAAGAGCCAATAGAACCGCTAGATAAAGTGGATACCGTTGAAATTCTGACCGTAGATAGCATTGCTGTTGATACTGTCCACCCCAAACCTCCTGTTGTCCCTAATTTTAACAATAGAAAATTGATCGTCAAAGAAACCATCCATGTTCCTAAAGATTCTATCTGGATACATGTTTGGGACTCCAACAGAGAAGATGGTGATATTATCTCACTAGAATTTAATGGTCAACTCATACTCAAAAAATATACCTTGTCTCTTCAGAAAAAAGGGTTTAGGGTAGCACTCAATAAAGGAGAAAATGTACTCACACTCATTGCTCATAATTTGGGCGAAATCCCTCCTAATACTGCTGCTGTAGAAATCGAACGTGAAGAAGGCAAAAAGTTAATCGTTTTAGAATCTGATATGGACAGTAGTGAATTGATCAAAATCATAAGGGAATAAGCAAAACAACAGCATTACAAGATAAAACATTAATAATAAAGCAACTATGCTATTACGATGCAATAGGCACCTTTTGTCCGCCTGCTTAACATTTTAGGATGGATTGGCTTTTTGTCATCTCATTTTTTCTCTCTATCTTTAAAAGTAAGCGGTGTTATGGCGATAATTTGAGTGCGCCATTAACTTATGAAAACATCCAATTTTTTCACCCATTAATCCTAAAAAAATGACAACAATGGAAGTGATTGAGGAACTTGATGTCCTCATAAAGTTATTAGATGAAACAACGACCTCTACTGGACATATTGGGGTTGCGCTCCAAGCAATGGCCATCTCAAAAGAGTATGCAACAGCCAAGGATAGCTCTGCGGGGAGTCAAATGTATAATGATCCTTTTTACAATTATTTTCAACAAGCATCTGGCGACTTGCATGCTCAATATCCACTGCGAAAAATGGCATTGCTAGAAGCCTTAAAAGCATACAAACGCTACTTAGCTCCTAAAAGAGCATCTAATAATTAGCCTTCCTCTATGACATTAAATCATCTAAAATTAAACCCATGAATTTACTTTTTGTTTGTAGTAAAAACAAATGGCGCAGCAGAACTGCCGAAACCATTTTTAAAAATAGAAATGGCTTAAATGTAAAATCTGCTGGTACGGAACATTCTGCTCAAGTGCGTCTAAATTGGAAGCTGATCGAATGGGCAGAAATTATTTTTGTCATGGAAAATAAGCACAAAACTAGAATACAAAAAACGTTTCGTGATACCCTACACGAACAAGAAATTATTGTGCTTGATATTCCCGATGACTATCCCTATATGGATAAAGAGCTGATTCAACTCTTAGAAAATTCTCTTGCCTTCTATTTAGAAGAAGAAGAGTTATAAAACGGTTGTTAACAACAATTGTAAACAACCTGCAATCATTCCCAATATAGCTCCTGTCAAAATGAGTTTCCACTCGTCTTCCTGAAATACTGGACGCAAGAAATTTACAAATTCATCGGGTGGCAAATTCGTCATTCTAACATACATGGTTTCTTCAATGTCTAGTGCCTGTTTGGCATAGTCAAAAACGATGTGAATTTGTTCAGGGGCAGCTTCTATAAAACGATTGACGGCAATCATCTTAATCTCATCATAGGTATCTGTTCCAGAAGTAAATTTAATAAGAGAACTATTAAAACCTGCCGTTTTATCAATGCCTTCTTTGGAATGTTTCTCTATAATTTTAACCAATTTATCAGCTCCTGCTCCTTTGAACATCTGTGTAAATACATTGTCCATTGTCATTACATTTTCAGAAACCAATTGAGCATAGCCCCTAGAGACCTCTTTCTGACGCTTGATGAACAAACCTTGAATCTTAAATCCAAAAATATGAATTGGATTTGTAGGAGAAAAAATCATTCTTAGTGCCAATACATTGGTCAAATAGCCAACCAGCAAACCTCCAACAGGCAATTGCCAAGGTGCTTCGCAATAGACCCAAAGAATTGCTTGAAAAATTCCAAAAATAAATCCAAAAACAAAACCCGAACGCTCAATAAAGGTAAACTCCTTATCCCCTACTTCCAAAAAGATTCTATTCAATAAATCTTTATTATTCGTTAGGTGATTAACCGCCATTGCCTTAAGGTCAAATACATCTGTAATATTAACTTTGACCTCCTCCATAATTTCCTCAATAACACTGGGAATTTCCTCCGCTGCACGGGCATATATTTTCTCTTTTTGACTATTGGGTAATAACTTCCACATCGGAACATGTTTTGTCATTACCTCATTGGTTACCTCACGAGCTAAGCGCAAGATGCTAGACTCCATTTCTTTCGCAACAATAGTAGGATTAATCCTAGCAAACTGATCTTCTACATCAATCAATTTGGTGGTAATCATATCGGTCGCCTTACTTGCCATGCTTTCTGCTTTCGAAGGAATAATCCCCTGCCAGCCAATAGGAGGCAAACCAGCCCAACCAATTGCCTTGATCCCTTCAAACTTAAATCCAATAAATTCTAGTGGATAAAAGGTCATTTTTAGGGCCAATACATTGGTTCCCCAGCCTATTATTGCAGAAATAAAAGGCAATAATATAATATCTAAATCATTTGAAATTAATTCCCACACTATTGATTTGAATTAAGGGTGACTAAAGCAATTTTACGACTCCTCTTCTGGATTATTCGCTAGATTGATCAATTCAATAATTGCCATAGCAATATTTTCTCGCACTTCTTGTATGCTTGCATCCATCATATAACAAGGAGCCGTTACAATTCTGTTGGTATGATCAACAATCACCTCTTCTACCGTTGCCATAGCAGTCATCGCACCGATATTATTCATTCCTTCACTAATTCCTTGTATATCATAAGGAGATGCTTCTTCTGTAGAACCAACCGTCAAACTAGCATTGATGTCCTCTCCTTCTAACGCTTTGGCTATAACAGTAGGTCCCATACACAAACCTGCAATTGGTTTTTTGGCTTTTACCATGGCTAAAATCAATCGCTTAACATCAGCATTGATAGCCCCTTCAGGACCACTGATAGCCCATTGATTGAGGTTTTTAGCAGCCCCAAAACCGCCAGGAATCACCAAGGCATCAAAATCATCTGTTGTTGCTGTTGCCAAATCGCTTACATTGCCACGAGCGATACGAGCCGATTCTATCAATACATTTCTTTTTTCTGGCATTTCTTCTCCTGTGAGATGATTAACCACATGATATTGCTCTTCATTAGGAGCAATACAAATTGCGGTTGCACCGCACTCAGCAATCGCCAAAAGTGTAAAAACAGCTTCTTGAATTTCAGAACCATCATACACACCACTGCCTGCTAACAATACACCTATTTTCATATTTTTTTAGTTCTAGATTTTTATAATGTCAGATGCTTTTTTATGTTTTTTGAAGAAAAACTAAACGACTATCTCATGAGATAGTTTTTTTCTGCGTGAGCACTACGTTTTAGTTGATAAAAACATAAAAAAGTAGCTTGTATTAAATAACCATTAAACAAATCCATTAAAGAACACAATCTGTCCAAAATAGTTTGTTCTTAGCCATTGCCACAAGTTACAAAAAGGAAATAAAAATTGATCTTCTATGAACTAAAAATTAGCTAAGAGTTTTGTTTCTATTTCTAAAAGATGCCTAAAAACGAATCTGGTAAAATACATTGGGCAAAAAACCAAATTGTTTAGCTCGTTCTATTTGCTCAGTATTGACATTATACTTAACCTGTAGATCATTTTTAAAATTAGTGACATTTAATACTTCGATATAAACATGATGTGAAATGCGCTTTTTTCGATGGTTAAATCGAGCGCCAAGACGTATATCAATCCTTCGATAGACTCCCAAACGTTCAGTATAAGCCTGTTCCTCTACCAACACTTCCGTTCCTAGCCTTCTAGAAGCTTCCAAATCTACAGGCGTATAAGGAAGTCCCCCATGCAAATTGAAGCGAAGGTCGGCATAAATGATATTTCTCTTTTTCTTTCCTATCTTTAATTCTTTTCCCATAACGGCAGATGCAATATATTGCACATCAAAAGCACTGTTTCTCCAAATCTCATCACTCCCTTTATAAAAAGATCGCTGATAAGCCCCTGATAATAAACCATAGTAACCTTGGCTAAAGAATTTTTCGATCGACAACTCAGCCCCATATCCAAAACCTTCGCCTGTACTTTCCCAGCCCACCAATTCTGGGTAAATAGAAAAAGCTCCATGATTGGCAATGGATAAACTACTCGGTGTACTCAAAACTGGAATATTGGTATTGTACAAGGCATAAAGATTAGCCCTTAATCCCCAAAACTTCGCCAAATAAGCATCATAAGCCAAGACAACATGGTGGCTTCGTGTTGGACCTAAGGCTCGATTGCTCGTATCATAAGTACCGTCCGCTCGTTTCTGTACAAAAAAGGACATTGTAAAAGATTGTATTCGGCTATGCCAACCATAACCTAAACTTAGCTTATGTCGTGCAGCAAGATACCAGTTCAGGGCAAAGCGAGGTTCTATCGCCCAAGAGTCTTTATTTAGAGTCCAATACATTCCTTGAACCCCCAAGGTCAGCACCAAACGCTGTGAAAATTTGTATTGAGCTTGAAAAAAGCCACTGGCTAAAACTTGTATATCCTCTGCCTTGGAATGGGTTTCGTCCCGCTGCAACCAACGATCCCAAATAGAAATAAAATGCAAATAACCATGTGCCCCTAATCTAAAGGTAAATTTAGAGCTAATCTTTTTATTTAAAATACTAGAAAGCCCAATGCGCTGTCGAAAATTTTTGACCGCAAAATAAGGGCTTACACTATCTGGATAAATCGTATCTCGATGCGATCGATAATCTTCCAACAAATAGGACAAGGTTGTTTTTAAATAGGTTTGCTTGCCAAAGAATTTTTGATGCTTAACTCCCACCAATCCAAAATTGGCATTGATGTATAAATCAATCCCTTGTTCTGCAAAAATATCGCTAGAATCCACGCCCTCATTTAACAACGCCACATCTGATAATCCTCCAATTCCAAATATAGAAAAATGACCTAGTTTTTTAGTGGGAATATCTAGTTTGAAATTAACGTCATAATAATGTGGGGATGCATTCGATCCTATATCTATCCCAACCAACTGAATCAAATCAAATATTCCAGCCCGAACAGCAACAGCATAGGATGCTCCTTTTTTTTGAAAAGGACCTTCTGCCATAAATTCAGCACCAAACGTACTTAACTGAGCCATAAATTCATGTTGACTATTGTTTCCTTCTCGCAAATTGACATCAAAAACACCAGAGTAAACATTGCTATATTGAGCAGCCAATGCCCCATTGGTAAAGTCTGAATCATCTAACAAATTATTGTTTAACAAGGGAAAGATGGCTCCTGTATTTCCCATTGTTGCCAAATGATTGGGATTATCAACAGGTACTCCCTCTATCATCCACTGCATTCCATAAGGGCTATTTCCTCTAGATACAATAAAATTTTGAGAGTCATCAATATTAAACATTCCCGAAAAATTAGTTACAATTCGAGCAGGATCGCCATAAGCACCAACATACTTCGTCGCTTCTTCTATATTAAAGGTGCGAGTGCTAATCGGGTTCATTTCATCAACCGTTTCCATTTTTTCATTGCGAAACCTTCCTTTGTCCTTTACTTTACTCCGTTTGGCTTCTACGGTAACAAAACTTTTTACTTTTTCATCTAATGCAATTGTTGCAACAGCTTCTTTCCCCGCTACTACTAATTGAGAATGAATTGTTTCATAGTACCCAACTAGTTCTACTTGTACCCTCTGATGCCCTACAGGAACATTTTTTAGTTCAAACATGCCATTCTCTCCAGAAATAGCAGAAATTCTAGGCGAATGATTTAATAGTTCTATGAACGCTCCAGAAATTCCATTCTGTGTCGTCCGATCAATTATATATCCTCGGAATGTTTGTTTTTTTAGTTCAATGTCTTGCGCAATACTTGTGAAACTTCTCAATAAACAACCTAATAATAATAAGTACTTTGTCTTGTTAACTATATTTTTCATTCTTAGAACAATTATATAGCCTATTGCTTAAAAAGATTATGGCATTCCTTCAAACCAATTGGCTATAGTGAATAAAAGGGGGGGGATTTTGTAGCTTATAAACTACTATTAAAGTATAATTTGAGAATCATGTTTGTCGCTAAAAGAGCAAACTATATTCTCAAAAATTAAGTATTGAAAAATCTAGGGAAATGACGGGATGAGATTCTTTAGGTAGTTGTTCTGGGATAAGTATTGTGAACGATTACTTAAAAACAAAAAATTATAGGTAGAAGTTATTGATAACTTACGGCTTATTCTATTTTTTTGTTTCTTAACACGATCTCTATAATGCAAAATTAAACAATTATTTTTAATTGTATAGGATTTTAAGAACAAGTTAAGGTAAGCTTACCTTCTCATTTCTCAATTAAGGAACGTATCTTCTTAAAATAAGAAAAAAAGTAAATATTTAGGCTAAAAAAAACTTCGTTCGCTCTATTTTTTCGCCTTCTTTTTTTTCAAGAAACAAAGATTATTTTAGTGTTACGGCCTCTTTAAAGCTTTGTTTTTTTTGAGAAAAAGATCTTAGAAGCTTATAAAAATCAAAAAAAATAGCTTTCTATAATTGAGAAACACCATTTTATGTGTTTGTTCCTTGATTTTATTAGTGTCATATTTGTACTATAGGAAGGTATCAATACGGGCATATTGATGCACTTTCTTCTACTCTACTCAATCTTCTACTAACTCAACCAAAAGGGCTTTTGCTAACACTATTAAAAGCTTATTGGTTATGATTCGTTATTTTATTTCATTCGCACTACTACTATTTTGCAGTAGCGCATGGGCACAAACAGGTAGCCTACAAGGTCAACTAACAGACGAAGAGTCTGAAGAAAGCCTCCCCTTTGCTCCTATGGCATTGATGCAGGGAGACAACCAAATTGCTGTTGTTGAGACAGATTTGAACGGTAACTATAATTTTTCTAACATCAAAGTGGGAAGTTATAGCTTGGTGATTACTTATCCTAGTTATCCTTCTAAGACCATTACAGGGATTAGCATTTCTTCAGGACAGGTTCGATTTATGGATGTGCAGCTTAGTCAAGTTGTAAAAATAGAAACAACAACTATCACAGCAAAAGATCCTATCGTAGATCCAGGCAAAAATGAAGGAGGCTCTACCCGTGATGCCGAATTTATTGTCAACAATCCAGAAAGAGGCATCGGAGGAGCCATTACCAGTACTGCAACCGTTAATGCAGCAGATGAAGGAGAAGCCATTAGCTCTGGAGGAAGTCGTACGACCAGTAACTTGATTATGGTCAATGGCATTCCTGTCCTTGGTGGTGTTATTCCAATTGCTGATGTTGAAATTGCAGAGATTCAAATTATGACCAGTGGTATTTCTGCTCAATATGGTAATGCAACAGGGTCCATCACTAACATTATCACCAAAGACCCCGCTACCCAATTTAGAGGAAGTATACAAGCAGAAACTTCGCAATTTTTAGACAATTTTGGAGCCTCTACCCTCAATGCTTTTTTCTCAGGTCCTATGATTGCCAAACCTATGATTAATGCACTGGGTGACACCCTTAAGCGCAATGGAAAAATCGTAAAATCAACGATTTTAGGCTATCGTTTTTCAGGGTCTTACTTCACTACAAAAGACAACCGTCCTTCTGCGTTAAATACCTTTAAGTTGAGTGACGAAAAACTAAAAGAATTATTAGAGAACCCACTAATAGCAAACCCTAGTGGTACAGGTACGGTTTATGCCTCTGACTTTTTAACTGCTGACGATTTAGAAAAAACCAATGTACGTTCTAATGCACGTAACTCTTATGCGCAGTATTCCGCCAGCATAGAATTCAAACCTTCTTCTGATTATTTCTTTTCGGTAGATGCAAGCGGAAGATTTGACTGGGGAAATATAGCAGACGTCAATAATCAATTGTTTAATTATAATTTTAACCCTAATCAAAAATTTAACACCATTGGCTTTTCTGCTCGCTTTAACCACACTGTTAGTTCTACCATTCCAGGCAACAAAGAAGAAGAAGACGGCGATTTAAACCGCTTGCAACCAGTATTCCAAAATTTAAGTTATGAACTCATTGGAAGCTATAACCAAACTAATTTTTCAAGAGAAGATCCTCGTTATAAGGATCGCTTGTGGGAATATGGTTATGTAGGAAAGTTTTATGAAAGTAGACTGCCTGTTATTGGCATCATAGATTCTATTCCTATCTATGATTCAGCAGGAGAAATCATTGGATGGAAAGAACAAACAGGGCATGCTGCCTTCTTTAATTCCTTTGATAAGTACGAGGCAAATATGGACATCAATCCAGGTTTGGCTGCTTATAATAATCTGATTGACCAGCCCAATTCTAATCCCAATGCCCCAACATCCATCAATGAGATGGAAGTCATCAATGGAACAATTGCAGGGGGACGTAGTTCTGTCTATGATTTATTTAATGCACCACACCTTACCAACTCAGGTTTTAGCAAAAGCAATAGTTCACAGGCAAGAGCTAATGTACAAGTCAAATTTGATTTAGTTGCCAACCAAAAATCAGGCAACCCAATGCGCCACCAAATTAATTTGGGAGGTACTTTTGAACAACAAGTTACTCGTAGCTATAACATCAATCCATTTAGTTTATGGGAACTGGCCTATCAAAGTGCGAATACTCATATCTCTAATGCAACAGATCAAAGCCGACCAACTGGCGAAAACTATTACGATACAGAAACCCAACGCAATTATCAATTATACGATGCATTAATACGTAAAGATGAAGAAGGTAATGAAGTAGCAATGACTCAGTTTGGAGCCAACCTAAGAAAATCACTCGGCTTGAACAAAAGAGATTGGATTGCAGTACATGAATTGACACCAGACCAAATGCAACTGGATTGGTTTGAACCCACTACGTTAATTACAGGAAGCCAACGAATCATTAACTACTACGGTTATGACTACAAAGGAAACCCTTTGGGAACCAATGTTAGTTTTAATGACTTTTTTACTGCTACAGATGAAAATGGGATCAAAACCCGCCCTGTTGCGCCCAACAATCCGATTTATCTATCAGGTTATATCGAAGACAAGTTTATTTATAAAGATATTATTTGCCGATTAGGAGTCCGTTTTGATAGTTATGATGCCAATACCAGCGTTCTAAAAGATCCTTATAGCATTACAGGTTATGAAACTGCCGCAGAATTTGAAAGTGAAAATTCTATTTATGCGGTTGGACAAAGCCCAGAATATAGTAGACCAACTAATATTGGAGATGACTTTGCCGTTTATGTTAATGATAACAATAAAGATGCTACAGTGATTGGGTATAGAGATGGCAAACAATGGTACAATGCTCAGGGATTGCCTGTTAATACAGCTAGTGAATTGGGTACTACTTTTGTTCCTGCATTAAAAGGTTTTGGAACAGCTCATATTGATCCTCAGGGTCAAAACTACGATCCTAACCAATCGTTTAGAGATTATACTCCCGAAATCATTGTAATGCCTAGGATTGCTTTGTCATTTCCTATTTCAAAGGAATCTAATTTTTATGCTAACTATGATATTTTGTCTCAGCGACCACCACAAGGTTCTTTTGCTTCCGCTTACGATTATTATAATTTTAGAGAAATTACCAAAAGCAATGGCATCATCAATAATCCTAACCTAAAACCTGAGCGTACCATCAATTATGAGGTAGGTTTCCAACAAGCACTCAACGATTTTTCTAAATTAAAGCTTTCGTTGATCTATAAAGAAGAACGAGATTTGATTCAGATTCAGCAATACACCTATGCGTACCCCAATACCTATTTGACCTTTGGGAATGATGATTTTTCAACGACTAAATCTTTTAAATTAGAGTATGAAACATTGCGTCATAAAAATCTAAAAATTATTGCCAATTACGTTTTGCAATTTTCTGAAGGAACTGGTTCCAATCCGTTTTCTGCGGTAGGAGGAACTGCGCAAGAATTAAAATATGTATTTGCCTTGGATTTTGATCAACGTCATACGCTTTATGCTAATATTGACTATCGCTTGAAAGGAGGAGATGATTACTTTGGTCCTAAGATTGGCAATTTTGAAGTATTCGCCAACACTGGTTTAAGCCTTAGCGTCAATGCCAATTCAGGACGCCCCTATACCCGCAAACAAATAGCTGGAGGGCTTGGTCATAGTTCTACCGATAGAAATACAGATGGTAGTGTCAATGGTGCTAGAAAACCTTGGAATTTCCGTGTTGGACTAAAAATTGATCGCAATTTTGTAATCGGAAAGAACAGTAAAAACCCCATGCGTTTAAATATATATTTGAGAGTCACCAATCTATTTAACACTCAAAATGTATTGGATGTTTATTCTGTTACAGGCTCTCCAACCGATGACGGCTTTTTAACTGCTAGCAATGGACCTGGTCCTGGTTTTGCTGCCTCTCAGCCACAATCGTATGAGATGTTATACAATTTGCGTATGAACGACCCTTACAATATTTCTCGCCCTCGTAGAATCTTTTTGGGGGCAAGTTTTTCTTTCTAAATCTATTGATCAACTAAACCTTAAAACCAACTATAGAGAACCAATAGATGCTTTAATAGAAGAATGGAGTTTGCAAGAAGGTAATCCTTCTTCGCAAACTCCTATTTTTCATCAGTACACAAAACAACTTCTGCTCTAATTAACCTCGATTATAACGTCGCAACCACAATACAAGTCCTAGGATATGAACGAGCATAATTCCCAGAATAAGCACAACAATTACGGCATCTCTCACTTTTTTGCCCATTGGATCTAAAAAGTGATACTTATGCAAAATTAGAAAGCTCAATGCCTCCCAACGTTTGGCAGAAGAAATGTTAGCTGCTAATTTTCCCGAAGAAGTTTCCACATAAATACTATGCTGTTCCTCCGTATCGTATTGTACTTTGGCAACAGGCAATCGCTTATTGATAAATCCATATTCTCCACCAAATTGCTGAATAGGTGTTGTGGATAGGATTTTATCCGCTGGTAATTGGCTATATTTACTGGCCAAATGAATAGCATAACGCTCTTCTCCCCTACTTATTGGTGCTAAATTTTGTACCTCAAAATACCCTACTTCCGTAGCCTTATCCATCCAAATGACTTGATAAAACGTCTTTCCTTCAAACGATGCCAAAGCTATATTCTTCACCAATCTTCCATCCAAACGAGTCCATAATTGAGGCAAATTGGCTACAATTGTTGCATCAAATGAATTATTTTTGAGTGTTTGAGTAGAAGCATAAGACTTTTTGGCTAAAGCATGGTAAGCTCCACTAAAAGCAAATGCCAGTGTCGAAATAGATACCATCAACCCAATTCTTCGATGCCATTTTCGGCTACGGTCTACCTGTCCCCCTTTGCTAGTTTGAAATGATTTCCACAAAAAACCATAAATAATCAAACCGCTTGCCGCCACAAAAAATGACAAGCCCATAAACAACAACATTAAGAATAGCTTGGCATTGGGCCAGTCGTTCAGAAAAGACCAATTGTGCAAATAACTAAAAATGGCAATGCAGGCTTTTCTAGTCGAATTATTAAGTGTTCCCAACCTAGAACTATTCGTTTCTACATAAACATCCATTTTGTCTCCTCGATCAAAAGAGACCTTATAAACGGGCAATAAACGATTGATAAATTTATACTCAAAGGTAAATCGATCTAAAACGCTGATGGATTTTATAGCACTGATCGAATCTCCTAAAAAATAACGGGCTAAATAAGTCGCATACCGTTGATCTCCATCTTCCAATAGGGTATTCTTAGTAGCATGGATATACAAACTAGGTTTTCCTGTTTGTATAATTTGGTAATAAGTTGTTCCTTCAAAATTGACCATTCTAAAATTCTGAAAGGAAGCAATCTTATGTTTGTTTAGAGCAGCAGCCAATGATATGCTCGTACTATCTAGTTGTATGGGAGCAGAGCGCAAAAAACGCTCTGCTGGTTTTATTTTAAATAAGTGCGCCATCATAGGATGCGTCAAGCCACTAATACACCAACCCAAAATTGGAATGACAATCAATAGCCCAATCCGATTGTGCCACTTATATAATTTATTAAACATCTGCTTATTTTTTACGGTACATACCTGCTACAAA
Source organism: Aureispira anguillae (assembly GCF_026000115.1). GTDB lineage: Bacteria > Bacteroidota > Bacteroidia > Chitinophagales > Saprospiraceae > Aureispira > Aureispira anguillae. The sequence goes on along the minus strand of NZ_AP026867.1, from coordinate 82,155 downwards.
ATTATATCCAATTCCTACATTTACATTAATAGGATTCCCAACCGTGATGCTCTCTCCCCATTTCGATAAACGAGCATTAGGCGAATACAATTGATTGGTAAAATTCATAACATTACACCAGATGTCAAATCCTTTGATGGTATAACCCACTCGCCCATTAAAAATGACAAATCCATCGTACATTTTGGTATTGGCAGCATCCATATAATATTGGTTCATGTGCATCATCTCTACTCCTATACGGAAACCTTTTAGGAAGCGAGGCTTGTACATCACTTCTGTATTAAATAACCAATTAGGAGCCTGTGGCATCAAGTTGCCAGCATAGTCTGTTCCTTTTTCATTGTATTCTAAAAAGGTATGAGATGCATTCGATCCTGTTACTCGAATGGAAATATCTTTGATAGGGCTATAATAAACACCATACTCAATTCCCATATGACGTGTTTTTCCTGCGTTTTGATTCATATAGGTTCCATTATCTTGACGAACCGATAAAATTTCGTTAAAACCATCCATTAGATACAAGCTCAAATCAATATGTAACTTATCTTTTAACAAGCTCATCCAACCTCCCAATTCAAAATTATTATAAGTAGCAGGTTTTAGAATTGGCACACTAACTCCCCTATATAATTCTCCAATTTGTGGTGGTACAAAACCTTGGCTAAAGTTGGCGTAAATACCCGAAGTTTTTGCAATCGTATAGGTCGCTCCAATTTTAGGGGTTAATGCCCAAAATTGATCTACATTATCTGGTGCCCCAGAAAAAGCGGTTGTTGGAAGATTGTTGTCATAGTTATAAACAAAGGCATCGTAACGAGCCGCAGCCACAAATTTAAAGTTTCTAAATGGTGTCATTTCTACTTGTACATAAGCTGCTGGGTTGACCAAACCAACCTTATAATCGGTCAGCATGGAGTCTGTTTCATTGATATAATTCGTATAAATACCTTCGTCACTTTTTGTGATAGAAATATAATTGGATTGATACGAATTTGGACTGTAATCAATAGATGCTCCTGCCGTTACAGAAGTTTTCAAAAAATCAAACTCTTGACGATGCTGAATCAAAGCTCCAAAGCTTTTGTAGCTGTTGTTGTTGCTTTCTCCATGCGCTAAGTTTTTGTCGCCTGTTGGATTTCCCCAAGGAGACCAATCGTCCTTCACACGATAAGAAGGAATCTGTTGGATAGAGTTATCTCTAAAAAATACCACCGCACTCGTTTTTGCTTTGGGTGTCCAATAACGTTTGTATTGAATTTTGGAACGCAATGCCCATACATCTCGTTGTGTGAAGGTATGTAGAGAAGTATATTTTCGCCCATAAAAACTGGCGCTGTCCAAGCTCCCTGTCATATCCGACTTATAATCAATAATCGTCGCATCAGCCGACAAAAAATCTTTTTCTGATACCTTATAAGTTAATTTTAATGTCAAGGCTAATTTATCTAAATCGCTATGTTCTCTAAAACCATTTCTACGATTGGCATAATAACCAGAAAAGGCAACCCCTAAATTTCCAAAGGTAGCTGCTGCACGCAAATCTACTCGTTTATAGCCCAAGTTATTGCCCTGCAAACGAATGCTAGCAGTAGGAACAGAAGTTGGACGCAAGGTAATAAAATTGATGGCACCACCAATTGCTTCACTTCCATAGAGCGAAGAGGATGGGCCTCGAATTACTTCAATATGACGGATATTTGCTTGATTCATTTCCAATAAGGCATTGTGGTTAAAAACACCTGTTGGGCGAATCGGCAAACCATCTTCCAAGTACAAAAACAAACTTTTGAAAGAAAGAGGTTGGCGAATCGACATGCTGTGCTGCTCATTGCCTAAGTCCACCATAAATACCCCTGGAGTTTTATTTAGCAATTGATCCAAAGAAGTAGCACGAGCATCATCAATACTAGTTGCTGTCACCGAAGCAATAGCAGCAGGTGCCTCTGCTCTACTTTGTTGGTTTCTACTGGCCGAAATAATGACTTTACTCAATTCTGCAACGGTTGGTTTTAGATTGAGAACCGTAGGAATTTCACTGGCTTTGATTTGTTGTGATTCGTACCCTATAAAAGAGATTTGAACTTCATCTGTTTTTTGAGCTTCTAAGCTAAACTCTCCATTTGTATTGGTGATGGTTCCTTTTTCAGAACTCGTAATCCAGAGATTAACACCAATTAAAGGTTCCTGAGTTTGATGATCTACAATTTTACCTGTTATTATTGTCTGGGCAAAACTAATATTGGGGATAAAAATAGCAATGAGTGCTACTAATCTAATAAGGAGTAACTTTTTCATAATACAATAGAATTTTTTAATTATTTAGGTATGCCATCTTGAGTATTGATTAAGACCATCTTCGTCAAGGATTTTGTTTGTAAATTGTTTTAATCCCTGTCTATCAAAACAACACTTAGATCACATAAGTACATAAAGGGGCTTATTCAAGAGGTTTACCTCCTAAAAAGGGATAGTGTTCCATCCAAAACATTTTGCGTTGAATTATATACACTGCCTAATGCAATAGATGATTACAATAAATAGTATGTTTTTTTCTTCTCAATAAAGTTTTCACACAGGCAAAAACCTTTGGATATACGCACAGACATCTAGCTTGCTTACTCCAACCAATTAGCCATAAAGTAGCAATAAGTAATCAACAGAATAAAGAAAGATTGTACTACATTAAATAGAATGTACTCTAGCTTCTTCCCCTAACACTAGTTAGTGGTTATTTGCCATCATTTATCTAAAAATACAGCAACAATTAGAAGGCACTATTAGCGTACACTGCACCCAATAATCTCTTTGGTCTTAATCAAAGAATCACTGTCATTTGGGCAGTAGCAGAATATGCTCAATCAAAAATGATGCATTGTTATACAGAAAATACTTTCTCAATTCAGAAAACTGGATCGATGCAACAGATATGACATTATAAATCATTAAAGACCTATAAATCAACTGCGCAGCACGCATGCAATAACCCAATAAGATTTTTTTTACCGAATTAATGAAATTAAGAAGATAGGTCGCTTAAGCCCTAGGAGGCTGAAAAGCAGAAAAAATAGGACTATATTGATAAGTAAATGCATATTCAAATAATGCTCCTTTGTCAAAAAGAGTTGCTTTGGAATACACTAAATGCAATATAGTAGAACAAATAGTCTGGTAAAATAAAACGGGCGTTTTAATTTCTTCCAAACTAGGTAAAAAGGGTTGAGGCTCCTGACTTTGTTTCGTTTTAGAAATGTTAAGTACCTTTTTTAGGTGACACTTTCCATCACATTTTAATTCAGGTAATGCTCTATTTTCACAAAGTTGACTTTTTATGTAATCTTTATTAGCGATATAATAAGTGTATATCAAGCCCTGATAAGAGGCTTGTGCACTTATTAACAAAATCCATAATATGGCTAATAATCTCGACATAAAAAATAGTTTGAGCACAAAGATAAAAAATATTCGCAATTTAAAAATACCCTGTCACTTTTTAATTTTTGTTTTGTTGATTGAGTACAGGCAACAAAGATTTTTTTGCTTCTCACCCACCAAAAATAAAATATCAAACATCTTATAGAAAAAACCCACTGTCTTGTAAAGAGAAAAGTTTATAGATAGAACGTTTTTTGGAAGGATTATGATGCTAGGTTCAAAAAAAAATTTAACTTTGAAGCCTTGACTAATTTACAATATTTATTAATTCAATCAATAGATTTTGTTCTATGAACTTTCCAGAAAATTTAAAGTACACAAAAGACCATGAATGGGTGCGTGTAGAGGGTGATGAAGCTTATGTTGGTATTACAGATTTTGCTCAAAGTGAGCTAGGTGACATTGTTTATATTGACATTGATACTGAAGGTGAAACACTAGACCAAGATGAAGTTTTTGGTAATGTAGAAGCTGTTAAAACTGTTTCTGACTTATTTATGCCAGTATCTGGTACTATTCTAGAATTTAATACTAAACTAGACGATGAGTCTGAATTAGTCAATACAGATCCTTATGGTGATGGTTGGATGGTTAAGATCAAATTAGCAGACGCTAGCCAATTGGATGGTTTAATGAGTGCTGCTGAGTATAAAGATAGCGTTAGTGCTTAATTGGTATAAAACAAAGTACTTTGTTCCAGCAATTATTTGGGCGATTTTAATTTGGTCCTTATCAACTACCTCTAACCTACCACCTGTACCATGGAATTTTTTGTCTGCGGACAAAGTAGGGCATCTCTTTTTTTATGCAGTGGAAACACTGTTATTAATTGGGGCACTATCTAAGAGTTTAGGTTGGACAAAAGGAGGAAATTGGGCTTGGATTTTGTGTTGCATGATAATTGCAGGTTTCTATGGCATTGTTTTAGAATTTGTTCAAGCAACCATACCAGATCGTTCTTTTGACTATGCCGATATGTTAGCCAATTTTGCTGGAACACTGGTAGCAGCCATTTTTTACTATTGTACCGCTACCAAATTTTTTATACAAAAAACTTCTGCACTTTAATTGTAGAAAAAATACCTAGGACAAAGATTTTAATTATATTTGTCTGTAGTTCTTAAGGATAGATTCAAACACTGAATTTTGTTTATTTAAGAACATTTTATTTGCATTAATTTTATTTTTTAATTTAAAAGCATATTTATGTTAATCAACGGACTACAACTTGGTGGTATTTTGCTCTATGCAGGTCCAGAGATAACAGGTGGTCAATTAGCGTTAAGCTTGATAGCTATTGCTGTATTAATTTACGGTATAATTGTCGGGTACAGATTCTACCTGGATAAAAAGTCTCAGGAACTTTTAAGCAAATACAACGATAGCCCAGAAGGCAAATCTGCTTTGGTTAGGAAATATCAAGAGGTCGATATTTTCCAACAATCTCGTACTATTACTTATGGTAGTAGAGTCGCTGCTTTGTTGGCAATCTATCTCGTCATCAACTGGACTAATGTTACCATTACAGAATTGATGACTTTTGATGATATTCCTGATATCGAAGAGATCATGACTGAGCCACCAAACACACCTCCTCAACCACCACCACCACCACCACCGCCGCCACCACCACCGCCACCAGCTCAAATCAAAGAGGTGGAAGAAGAAGTGGAAGAAGTGGAACAAGAAGATCAAGAAATTGATGAGGAAACAGAAATTACGGATACACCTACTGATTATGAAGGTCCTTATGGTGACGGTCCAGCTCCAGAGCCAGAACCAGAGCCAGAGCCAGAACCAGAACCAGAGCCAGAAATTTTTACGATTGTAGAGCAAATGCCTCGTTTCCCTGGTTGTGAAGATCAAGCAGGTGATAACAAAGCGAAGAAAGCTTGTGCAGATCAAAAATTGTTGAAATTTATCTACGAAAATATCAAATACCCAACTATGGCTCGTGAAAACGGCATTGAGGGAATGTCTGTAGTAAGTTTTACAGTTATGGAAGATGGTGCTATCAAAGATGCAAAAATCTTGCGTGACCCAGGTGGAGGATGTGGAAAAGAAGCATTGCGTATTGTCAATATGATGAACAAAATGTCTAAGAAGTGGACTCCAGGTAAACAACGTGGTAAATCTGTACGTGTTAAGTATAATTTACCTGTTCGATTCAAGTTGAACTAAAATAATACCAATTATATAAAAGGTGATTCTCTAGAGAATCACCTTTTTTTTGTCCAATATTTTATTCCTGTTGCAAACAATACCAAAAATAAAAAACCTATTAGAACGTTTCTCCAAATGCTTCTTTTGGTCTCTAATGCAATTGGGGCAGTATTCCCCAATTGGATAAAAGCAGACCAAAAAATAGGGTGTGCCTTGTCTCCTTTTGCAGATTGAATATAGTCTAACTTGGCTTGGCGTAATGCAGCATCTTTGGTTTTGCCTGCTGCTAAATAGTGATAAAAAGATTGCATCAAAACAGCAGTAGAAGCATCATTGACTTGCCAAAGGGAAACGATCAAAGAAGGTGCTCCTGCATACATAAATGAACGGGCTATAGAAATGACTCCTTCTCCTTGCTTGAATTTGCCATAGCCCGTTTCACAGGCTGATAAAACAACCAAATTGGCATTTAATTCTAATTGTGATATTTCATAGGCTTCTAGAAAGTTGTTCTCTTCTTGGTTGTTGTCCTCTGTAAATGCTAGACTTGATAACATAGGAATTCGTGAATTGGACCTTCCATGCATTGCCAAATGAATGATTCCATAACCCAATGCTTTTTCCTTAAATAATTGTTCATTGGCCTGCTCTCCGATCAAAAAGTTGCCTTCAAAATTTTGAGCCAATACGTTAACCTCATGCTCTGATTCAGGCAACTGTGGTAATGATAATCTCAAATCCAAAAAATAAGGCAACCGAAAACTCAATGCATTTGAATCAACCTTTGGATAAGTTGCTCCAAAAGCTAAAATCTCTCCATTTGAGTTGGGTTTACCCTCCTTCAAGTTATCTTTCCACAAAGTAGCCGAATAGTTATAACTAATTGTGTAATCATTTAGTAAATAAGGCATCAAACGATAGTCTTTTTCTCCTTTGACTGCTCGTGTTAAAAAAGCTTCAAAAGGCAAATGCCCCAACGCTCCATCTGTTATTACGATTAAGTTTTTAATGGATTTATCTTTTAAGGCGATGGCTACTATTTTTTGATACAACCAATGGGCATTTTCTACATAGTGTTCGTCTGCAACTGCTTTTTTTTCTATGTTAAAAATGAAATTACTCAAGGCGTTTCTTAGCGTTCCGATTCTTTTTTCTAAGCTATCTTTATGGATTGAAATAGGATACAAAGCTACTTGATCCTTGCTTAGCGCAAACAAATAAAGGATGGTATCGGTTTGAAAGTATTCAATCATCAAGCTTTTTTCATCCAACAAGCTCTGGATTTCCTGCGCTTTTGCTGTAATATTTTCATATTTGAGTGCGTGATATTTAGGATACTTATCCTTTAGTGACTTTAAGAAGCTATCTATTTTCAGATTTAGTTCTCCCAACTCTCGATTCACCCTTGCTTTTTCGTCTGCGGTTTGAACACTATAATTTTCTTTCTTTAATTCGGCTAATTTTTTCTGAAGCTGCAACTCCTCTTCTGCCAATGTATCGGGCAAATCACCAAATACTCTTGCTCGGTTTCCTTTGATTGCATCTGCTAAAAGAATGGATTTGTTTTGTTCTGCAAAACTAAACGCTTCTTGTATATGGGTGGGTTGGTCTAATAACAAAGCGGTTGATATTCCAGCTTTAACAAAATCATTGTTCATTTCTAACGTTCTCAATTTATCATCATCATCTCTAAAATCATTACGAAAACGCTCATTAAGTCGTATTGCCGATTGTGCCAATTGATAGTGCTGTTTTAGCTTAGTTTTGTCCGCTGTTTTTTGATATTGGGCTTTTATTACTTCTAACAATTTGTAAATAGAATAATTGATGCATTTATCTGAATAATAATCAAAAGTATCTAATGCCATAATTTCTAAACAATTGCTGTCTATTTGTGCAGAATTTGTAGCGATACTCTCCTTGCAATAAAAAAACGCCTTGTCCAATTTTTCTTTTCTTAGGTATAAACTTCCTAAATTATATAAAGCAACAGTATAGGTCGGATTTTCTGTGCCCAATAGCCTTTTATTTTTCATTGCTGCCTCCAAAAACAACTGTTCCGCTTCAGCTAAACGTTCTAGGATCAGGTATAATACTCCTAAATGGTTCACACTTCGAATATAATGTATATTATCCTTCCCTATTACCTCTCCCCGAATTGCTTTTCCTTCTAAATAAGATAACTCTGATTTTTTGTAAGCCCCACTATTCTGATAAAGAATCCCTAAATAGTCCAGAACTTCAACATAACTAAGATGCTTTTTTCCCCACAGTTTTACCCTAACTTTCTTAGCTTCTAAATAAAGGGGCTCAGCTTTTTCATAATCGCCAATACCTAGATACAGCGTAGCTAGTCCTAGAAGGCTTGTTGCATAATTAGGATGCTCTTTACCCTGTGTTATTTCTATAATTTTTTTTGATTCTAGATGAAATAACTCAGCCTTAGAATAGTTTCCCATTTCTAGATATAAAACTGCTAAATTATACAGGCTGACAGCATAATTAGAATGTTCTTTGCCCAATAGCTTTGCCTTTATCTCTAGTGATTCCAAATATAAAGCTTCAGCTGCTATAAATTGCCCAGTTTCTTGGTACAATGTTCCTAAATGATTGATTCCTACTGTATAATCGAGATGAAATTTCCCCTTAATCTTAATTCTAATTCCATTAGCCTTAAGAAAAAGTAATTCTGCTTTTTTATATTGCCCCATTTCTTGATACAAAGCTGCTAAAGTGTGGAGATAATCAGCATATTTTAAACTTTCTTTGCCTAAATGAGCTGCTATTGTTTTTCCTTCTTCTAATAATTTTTTTGCTTGAACATAGTCACCTAGTTCTTGGTATAAGGTGGCTAAATTAATAAGGTTAGTAATATCCTCCTTTCTAATCTTAGCATTTAAATGCTTAACCTCTAGCCACAGAGACTCTGCTTCTTTGTAATGCCCAATATAATAAAGAAAAAGCCCCAAATCAGCTGTATAATTGATGTATAATGTGTCCTCGATTCCAAATTCCACCTTAGCTTTTTGCCTAGAAGCTTGTACATAAGGAATCGCTAATTTATAGGCTTCTTTCACTTTTTTTATCTCAATCAAACTATCCAACTCCGCATAATTCAATTTCATCAAATCTAAGTCCTGTGCCTGAATAGAAACTCGCAGCACCAATATAAATATCAGGCATATATATATAGTTTTTAGCATCGTATATTATATTTCGTGATTAATTATTTCTTCTCTATTTGATTGAGCCAGTTTTTAGCCCATAAAATCATAAAAACCGAAAATGATATTCCCAAAATATATTTCCAAGAACTGCTCTTTGAAGCAATAGCTATTGGGGCAGTATTCCCCAATTGGATAAAAGCAGACCAAAAAATAGGGTGTGCCTTGTCTCCTTTTGCAGATTGAATATAGTCTAACTTGGCTTGGCGTAATGCAGCATCTTTGGTTTTGCCTGCTGCTAAATAGTGATAAAAAGATTGCATCAAAACAGCAGTAGAAGCATCATTGACTTGCCAAAGGGAAACGATCAAAGAAGGTGCTCCTGCATACATAAATGAACGGGCTAAAGATGCAATTCCATTTCCTTGTTCAAATTTGCCATAGCCCGTTTCACAAGCTGATAAAACAACCAAATTGGCATTTAATTCTAATTGTGATATTTCATAGGCTTGTAGAAAGTTGTTCTCTCTATGATTATTGTCTTCCGTAAATGCTAGGCTCGATAGCATAGGAATTCGTGAATTGGACCTTCCATGCATTGCCAAATGAATGATTCCATAACCCAATGCTTTTTCCTTAAATAATTGTTCATTGGCCTGCTTTCCGATCAAAAAGTTGCCTTCAAAATTTTGAGCCAATACGTTAACCTCATGTTCTGATTCAGGCAACTGTGATAACGATAATCTCAAATCCAAAAAATAAGGCAACCGAAAACTCAATACATTTGAATCAACCTTTGGATAAGTTGCTCCAAAAGCTAAAATCTCTCCATTTGAGTTGGGTTTACCCTCCTTCAAGTTATCTTTCCACAAAGTAGCCGAATAGTTATAACTAATTGTGTAATCATTTAGTAAATAAGGCATCAAACGATAGTCTTTTTCTCCTTTAACTGCTCGTGTTAAAAAGACTTCAAAAGGCAAATGCCCCAGCGCTCCATCTGTTATTACGATTAAGTTTTTAATGGATTTATCTTTTAAGGCGATGGCTACTATTTTTTGATACAACCAATGGGCATTTTCTACATAGTGTTCGTCTGCAACTGCTTTTTTTTCTATGTTAAAAATGAAATTACTCAAGGCGTTTCTTAGCGTTCCGATTCTTTTTTCTAAGCTATCTTTATGGATTGAAATAGGATACAAAGCTACTTGATCCTTGCTTAGCGCAAACAAATAAAGGATAGTATCGGTTTGAAAGTATTCAATCATCAAGCTTTTTTCATCCAACAAGCTCTGTATTTCCTGCGCTTTTGCTGTAATATTTTCATATTTGAGTGCGTGATATTTAGGATACTTATCCTTTAGTGACTTTAAGAAGCTATCTATTTTCAGATTTAGTTCTCCCAACTCTCGATTCACCCTTGCTTTTTCGTCTGCGGTTTGAACACTATAATTTTCTTTCTTTAATTCGGCTAATTTTTTCTGAAGCTGCAACTCCTCTTCTGCCAATCTATCGGGCAAATCACCAAATACTCTTGCTCGGTTTCCTTTGATTGCATCTGCTAAAAGAATGGATTTGTTTTGTTCTGCAAAACTAAACGCTTCTTGTACGTAGATTGGTTCTTCGAGCTGTAGTGCTGCCTGAATACCTTCACTAATATTCGATTTATTAGAACCCAATATTCTCAATTTGTCTTCCTCATTTATAAATTCATTGCGAAATTTCTCATTGAGTCGTATTGCTGCTTGTGCCAATTGGTAATGTTGTTTTAGTTTAGCCTTCTCACCTGTTTTTTTGTATTGGGCTCTTAAGATTTCTAATAATAACATAATAGATCCATTAATTACATCTTTAGAGTAGTAATCAAACTCATCTAATTTATCCAATGTTAAACAGCTACTATCTAATTGGTCTGAGTTGGCAATCATACTCGCTATACAATAGGAAAAAGCTGTAGTTAGACGATCCATCTTCTCATATATTACCGCCAAATTAGAAAGCCCTAAAGCATACGAGGGGTGCTTCTCGCCCATTGTTCTAGCATCAATTTTGTTCATTTTAAGTAGTAATTCTTCTCCTTTTTGGTAACGACCTGTGTGATAATAAACCCCACCTAAAGTATTAAGACTTATAGCATATAAAGGATGCTCCTCACCTACCATTTTAGCATATAGCTCCTTTGCATAAAAAGCTAATTCTTCTGCCTTACTATATTCTTTAATATTTACATAAAAAGCGGCTAAATTATTGAGGTTTTTAGCATATGACAAATGGTTCTTACCCACAATTTTAATATAAAGATCCCTTGCTTCAAGTAATAATCGCTCAACTTTAGAGATACTATCCATTTTTTCGTACAATTCGGCTAAGTTTTCAAGACCAATTGCATAGTTCAATGATTCTTTTTTTCCAGCTTCAATATGAATTTGATTTACTTCAAGCAATAATTTTTCAGCTTGACTATAACTATACATATCTTGATATATCAGTGCCAAATTATTAAGAATTATAGAATACAAAGGATCTCTTCGTCCTAGCACTTTGGCATAAATTTTTTTTACTTTAAGATAAAAGAACTTAGCCTGAAAATAATCCCCCATCATAAAATATGAGGTAGCTAAATTGTTAAGACTATTGGCATATTCCAAATCATCATTCAAGTTAACACAGATATTCTTTGCCTCTAAAAATAATTCTTGGGCTTGACTATAACGTCCCATACTTTGATACAATCGTCCAAAGTCATTAAGTATAAAAACATAATCAAGATCATCCTTACCTAGGAATTGAGCGTAGATATTTTTTGCCTCAGTATATAATGATTCTGCTTTTTTATATTGTGTAGCTAGGTAATAAAGCCCCCCTAAATTAGAAAGGTACTCAACATAGATGGAGTCCTGTTTCCCAAACTCCATTTTAGCCCTTTTTTCTCCTATTTGCATGTAAGGAATCGCCTGTTTATACGCTTCCTTTTGCAAGAATAAAGATGCTATACTATCCAACTCCGCATAACTAAGTGCTTCTAAATTCTGAGCCATTAAGCCCCAAGAAAAACAACCAATAATTCCCAGACAAAAGCTTATCATTTTTATTTTTTGCATCTTATTCTTGTTTTGAGTATGCTTTTATTTTTTTTGTCGCAGCGGCGCCATAAACAGCATCTGTACGCAACTGTTCTAATAATTGGAGGGCAGCAGCTGGTCTATTATTTTCTAAATAAGCCATTGCCAAATACCAACAAGCTTCCCGCTTTACTTCATCAATCATGGGTTCTTTGGGATAGACCGCTTCAAGGATAGTAATAGCCTTGGTTACTTGCTTATCCTCCAAATAAGCGCAACTCAAATAGATGCTAATTCTAGAGAAGTAATATTTTCTAGTAAGTTGATCTAAAGCGCCAGAATTTGCAATTTTCAGGGCATCTTCAAACAAAGGAATTGCTTGCTTATATGTTCTTTTATTGTAATAAAGAAAAGCTTCTTGGAGCAATCGCTGAAGCTGCAACTCTTGCCGATTATCCCCTCCCCTTTTATTAATATCAAATAAGACCTTTTCATTTAGCGCTACATAAGCAGCTTCTCTAGAGAAAAGAATACCAATAAAGGCAAGCAATAGAATAAAACTAGCAGCTCCAATCCATCGGGCAGGTTTAGAACGAAACAACTCAAAGATGCGCCCCATCCTATTGGGCGTTTTTGAGGGAATCGAAGCATCAAAGAAGCCCTCTTTTTCTAAGTTAGTTTGAAGTTGGGTCAGCCCATTTTCCAACATCGTATCGTCTACAAAACCTGTTGTTGCCTCCATCTCTTCCATCCCCTGATAAATCGTTTGCCAAATCGCAACCTCTTTGGCTATTGCTTTATCGCTTTTTATTCTTTCCTCAAAAGCCTTTCTGCTAGGCTCATCCAAGCTTCCATCCAAATACTGTTCGATCTCCTTTTGGTCATTTATTTTTTTCATAACACGGAATATAATAGTTCATAAAACAGGGTAATTCTAGGCTCGTTCTAAATCAACAACCATTTCCCTTAAATAACGTATGCACCTCGATTTCTGGGTTTTAGCAGAGTTAGGAGTGATTTTACGGAGGCTAGCAATTTCTTTTAATGACTTTTTATCAAAATAGAAAGCTTTCAAAATAGCTTGGCACTCCTCTTTTAATTCTTCTCTAAAAACCTTCATTAAGTGCTCTATAACCCTCTTTCGCTCTAACTCTCCTAAACAGCCATCAATATGATCCTGGATTTTATAATCCAATACATCAATAATGGGAATACGATCTTGTTTTCTTAAAAAATCAATGTACTTGTGTTTACAAATTCGAGCAACATAGATCTTAGCATCAACAGATAATACAAAATTGGAATCCTTCATAACTCTCTCAATGAAAGCCATAATACTATCTTGAAATATATCCTTAGCTGTTTCTAAGTCGGCTCCTCTTTTGCACAAAGCAGCAATACAATACCGAACTGAGGTTCTATAAAGCTCATTAACAACCCTATTACGGGTCTTCTTATTACCAAATCTCATTTTGTTTAGATCCATCCTATTTTTAGTTTTTTATTCCTTACCAACTATTGATAGTGGTATGATCCATTATAAAGTTATATCCCTGAGCTACTGTTAACCTTTTGATGCTTTTTGCGACCTACCAATAACAACAAAACAAACATTACTTATTAATACCTACAGCTGTTTTAATTTTCACGAGAGGTACCTCTCATAACTTCTTAAACTAAAAGTTATGAGTTCATTAAAATTCAGTTTTTTATTCTGTTCCATTTGGTTCCTAACCAATCCAATGTTTTGCAGCATTGCCGAAAACAATCATCTTATTAAGACACCCATACTCCAACAATCTGAAGGTGGAGGAATAATCGTAATGGATGATGTGATTATGGCAATTACATTAAACAACGCACAAGATTATATGACAAATGTTATGGTGCTAAATGCGAATCAAGACATTGTTTTCCAAAATAATTCCTGCAATAGCCATTCTTGTTCATTTGATTTATCCTCCTTAAACAAGGGCAGCTATACGGTTATTGTTAATACCAATCAAAAGGATGCTTTTGCGGCTACTATTAGCCTTTAATCCAAATAAGCTAGGAAGTGTTGCATTCGCTTCCTAGTTTTCCTTTTTGGAGCTTTGGCAATCTTTATTTTTTATTGCTCGCTCTCCACACTTATTTAAAAGTCAGTCTCTTTTTTAGAAAAGTAAAAACGCACTCGTCTCAAATTTGATGGATTATCTTTACCAAATTATTTTATAATACCTTATATTATATATTTAGTTCTACCATGAATATTATTCTGACGCTCTAGAAGCATTCAACCTATATTTATAAAGCTAAATCAATTCATTTAAATTTCTGCATACACATTTTGGAAGGTATCGGCTTTTTTGTCCTTAAATTCTGCTGATATACTATTTCTTCATGAGCACCTCAAGAGCATTTAAATCCCCTATAAAATGAAAAAAGTTCGTCCTACAAAGCAAGAAAAACAAGCTTCAAACGACATTCGAGCAACTCGCTTATATGAATTGCTAAAGCACTTAAAACCCAAGCAACGACAAACCATAAAAGAGATTGCCACGCTTGACAATATTCCGATCAATTCAGAGCGAATCATTATACTAACGGCAATCGTTGAACACATCAAAAAGGGCAAAGACATTCCTCTTTCTAAAAAAGTATTAATGCAACAGTGTGGGATACAAATTTCAGCGCAATTTAACCATGCCACTAGCGACTTGTTCAAATATGTCTGCAAGGTGCTTCATTTGTTCAACTTACGCAAAGACAAGTCCATCAATAACACCCTAGCGCTCAATTCTTTTTTCATAGAAAATAAGCTGCCCATCAATGCCAAACATGCCTTACACGATTTAAAAAATTTACTACAAAAGAAACGGAATAGAACAGATGATTTTCATTTTCAAAATATGAAATACCATGAAATTTATTTACAAAGAGATCGAGACAATAGAAAAGCCCACGACGAGCATTTTCGCAAAACAAATCATGCTCTAGATGCATTTTATGTAAAAAATAAGCTGCGCTTGCTTTGTGAACAACTTAATAGAAATCGAATTGTGCAAGAAACATCAACTATTTTTCCTTCGGTTTCTTTTCGTACGGCTTTTATGGAATTACTTCATGAAAACATCTATTTTCAATGCCCGTTAACGAAGTCTTATTTTCTAATTTATCAAATGCTACTTGACAACGCTGAGAAAAAATATCTAGATGCTGCCAAGCAAATAAAGCAACAAGCCCATCATTTTTCGGCGAATGTGGAAGAAACCATGATTGCTTATCTCATGAATCAATGCATTTATTTCATCAATAATAACATCAATCGTAGTTATTATGCCAGTGAATATGTTGACTATATTGATTTGCTCGAACGCAAGAATTATCTATTCCAAAACAAACAGTTGAGCCCCTCTAAATTTCAAGCTATTCTATTAGCTGGATTAATCGCCAATCGGACGGATTGGGCAATTGATTTTATTACAGAAAAAGCAACTCGGTTAAATAGCCCACACGAAGATTTTATAAAAAAAATTCATTTCTCTTATCTATATTTCTATTTGGACGAAATTGATAAGGCTTATAGTATTATAGCAACAGTAGGCAACCATCAAACTGTAGATCCTTTTTTTAAGATCTTTTATTATAAACTTATGATTCAGATTTATTACAGCAGAGGAGATTTATTAGCCGTTCAACAAACCTGTAATGCATTTATGGTTTATATTTATCGAAAAAATAAAAAAAATATCATTGCCCCTGACAAGATTCAACGCACTCGTAATTTTATATCCTATATTTCGCAGATTGTATCCTTTCAGTTAGATCCAAATCGAAAAGCTGAAAAATACGAAGTGCTAAAAAAACAAATTTTAGAGAATAAGGGAAATATAGCTTATTCAGATTGGATCGAAAAGATTATAACTTCATAAAGCGCTCTTTTTTTCGTATTTTGGCAATGAGTTATTCTTTGATTGCTCATTATTTAATTTGAAGTTCACGAATAAATAGAATAGATGAAAATTGGACTTTTTTTTGGCTCTTTTAACCCCATCCATACAGGGCATTTAATCATTGCCAACTATATTGTAGAAACCACGCCTTTAGATCAGCTTTGGATGGTTGTTACGCCACACAATCCACACAAAAAACGAGCAACGTTAGCCAATGATTATGATCGCTTGCATTTAGTCAATATAGCCGTTGAAAACCACAATAAGCTTCATTCTTGTGATATTGAATTTGAAATGCCCAAGCCTTCCTATACCATTGACACCCTAACCTATTTAAAAGAAAAGCACCCTGAACACGATTTTGTATTAATTATAGGGGGAGACAATTTGGGCTCTTTCCACAAATGGAAAAACTATGAAGTAATTTTAGAGCATTATGAACTCTATGTTTATAAGCGACCTAAATATGAGTTAGGAGCCTTGCAAAATCATCCAAGTATCAGCATTATAGATGCCCCTCTTATGGAAATTTCTTCCTCTATAATTCGTCAACTCATTCGAGACAAAAAATCTATTCGTTATTGGGTTCCAGACAAAGTATCGGATGAAATTGAACGTGCTGGAATGTATGCAACTCCTGTCCCTTAACCCTTAAACTAAACCGATGCTGTACGCCTTGATTTTTTTGATTTTTTGCAGTTGTTTCTCTTGCCAATCCGCTGAAACGAACCCTGCTATAGAACCAGCAAAACCTGTTGATTCTATCTCCGCTTCCATTTCTAGTTGGCAAACCATGTTGCTTCTGCCTCAACAAAAAGCTCAAGAGGGTTTAGCCCAAGAAATTTATTTAAAAACACTTCCTAAATTACCAGGTGGGGATGATTTTTTTGGAACACTGCAACTAAAAGCGCTAGAATCAGGCAGTCAAAAATCACTAAAAAGGTTGTATCAAAATATCTCTACTCCTCATAAAAACAACGCATATGAAGCTACGAAGCATCTAGATTTGTCCTATCAAAATATTTATTATATCCCCAATAAAGTAACCAACTATCCCAATCTACGCTATCTTTCATTAAGTAACAATCAGATTCAAGCCATCAACCCCAAACTAGCCCATTGCAAAAAATTAAGAAAACTAGATTTGTCGTCCAACGGAATTAAAAAGCTGCCCTTTGGATTGATTTATCTAACTCAGATCAATGAGCTTGTCTTAGCAGACAACAACCTAAACAGCCTCCCTTCTTATTTTTATAATTTAGGCAACTTGACTATTGTTGACATTAGCAACCTACATACAGGAATGGCAACATGTTATAACAATATTCAACAATTCCCTGCTGTATTAACTAAAATGCCAAAGGTAGAAAAACTCTTTCTTGAGAAACTCCCGTTACGAAATTTGCCATCTACGATTAGAAAAATGACCAACTTACAGGTTCTTAGCCTAAATGGAAATCGATCTCTAAATTTGAATCAAGCCTTTAATGCACTATCCCAATTACCCGATTTAATTGCCTTAGATTTATCCTTTATTGGTCGAAGAAGTTTGCCTAAAAATATTGATAAACTAAAAAATCTAAAAATTTTAATTTGGCATGAAGAAGGGCAGCGCAATCGCACTTTTGTAGAGGAAACACTCAAAGAATGGCTTCCCAACACTAAAATTTATTACGGCAAAAAAGGAGTTGCAACTCCTTTTTTGCGGGGTAATAGCATCACCATGATTCGGAATTTAGCCAATGAATAGCTAAAGCAAAGGATGCTTTTTAACGGTTCCATTAGGATGCTTTAAAAGCACCTCTCTAGCCTTGTATTTGTAAGTATATGCACTGTATTCTATCGGCACAATCACTCGCCCTCCAGCAGCCACAATTCCCCACAAATCTTTTTGTTTCACCAAGTAGGTACGATTGGGCAAGGTAGACATATCGTCATACTTAGGAGGCAAGATAATACCTTTGGTAATCGAGACAATCCCCCATTTTCCTTTTTTCTTGACAAAGAAAAACTTCTTCTTGGGACGATAATCAAACTCATCGTAAATCACGGGTATAATTTCTTTTCCTCGCTCGTTCAAAATTCCCCATTTTGTCCCTTTTTGTACCATAAATTGTTTGGGATTCATCACATGAATTTTGGAATAAGCAATCGGAATAATAGGCGCTCCATCTACCGTTAGCATTCCCCATTTATTTCCTTTTTTCACCATCACTCGATTAATGTTTTCATAATATTGAACATCATTATAAGCCAGTTCAAATAAGGTTTGATCGTTAAAATAATAATCAATTTTATCCCCCAAACGCACTTTTATTTTAAAGGTATTTTCATCAATCCAAATATCGTTATACTCAATGGGTACAGAGGTGTGTACCTTGTCTAAGGTATCTATCCTCAATAGCCCTACCTTTTTATCTTTTCCAACCAAAATAGAACTCAAGTATTTGAGAAAGAAAGGAGACATATAATCGTATTCAAAAGGCAAGATTTCCTTGGCATTAATATCTAGCAGCCCATATTTTCCATCCTCTCTAACCACAAAGTAACGAGAAAAATAATCGATGTCATCGAATTTTTTTTCAAATGCACAGGGCTTATCTTTTATCCAGTTGTACACCGACCATTTTTTTCCTATTCTAACACGAGTATGAGAGACATAAGCATGATCTTCTAACGCATCAAAACAAGTTGGAATAAGTTCTTTGCCCTGATTATCTTTTAAGCCCCATTTATCGGCTTTTTTGACTTTGTAACGATAGCCATCAAATAAAATATCATCATACGCAGCCTCTAAAATGACCTTCCCTTCTGGGCTCAACACGCCATATTTATTGCCTTTTTTAATGCTAACGTATTGCTGGTGACGCTTAGAAATGTAATTCAACTGATCGTATTCTACAGGCACCCAAACACTTCTATCTTCACCTAACATTCCCCACTTGCCGTTTTCTTTAATTCGATAAAAACCTTTTTTCTTTTTGTGCAAATAACGATAAGTAATTGTATCGTACTTAGGTTCCGTCAATTTCTCAGCAGTAGTCTCCTTATAAAAACCCCAAGTAAAACGACTGCCATTCCATACTTTATAGATCCCATCCGCCAAGAAGAATTCTTGCCCTGCCTCTAATTCCTTTGTTAAATCTTTGGGTTGAAATGCATATTTTTTGTGGTATATACTACTGTCCTTTTGAGCAATTCCAATCACTTGCATCATCAATATAATAAAAAAGCTAATTCCTATTTTATACTGCATATCTTATAAGGTGTTTTTATTGTTGGTTCTGAAGTAAGTACTTAGATGAACAAAAATAATTAACATTAAATTGGGCATCTACTTAACTCAGCAAAACTAATGATTGTTCTTTGACAAATTTAATCGTCTCTCTCTGCTGTTTTAAAAGTTAAAACGCAGCAATCACAAAAGTAGTATTTTGGGAGACAATTAGCCGTTTACTTTAAACCTATATTAACTTTTTTTAGAATAGTTAGCAGTTTTCATTAAAAATATACTTGAAAAGTTATAAACTAAGCATCTACTTAGCTATCGAGATAGCGCTTTTAAATAAAAATTAATTTATAATCTATATTTTTATTTTTTCTTTAAGTATTGGGTACTTTTGTATAAACCACACTACTATACCAACCAAACACCAATTCCAATGAAGTTACTGATAGTCATCACTTTATTAGCAACTCCTTTTTTAACCTTAGCACAACTTCCCCTTCCTCTAAAACTATATAAAGATGCCATTGCAATAAAAAAAGCGAAAATAAAGACAATTACCATCCAAGAAAAAAATGAAGCAAATGAATTTACGCTACATTCCGTCAAATCATTTACACCAGAAGGGAGAATTATTCAAGAAACACACTATGTAGGCAGCCCAACAATTGATTCTTATCAATACAATGCTTCGGGGATGCTAACCCATCTGATCAAAACACTTAAAGATGGAACAATCCTAGAAAATATATCTTTTACGTATCAAGATGGCTACCTAGTTGAAGAAAAACACCAGAGTAAAACCAATGCCTATTCTGTCATTTACAAATACACCCCAACTGGTTTAATTGATACTTCTTTTATTAGCAGTACAGAATCACAAATGAAAATATGGCACTACAACAAGGAAAAAAAGCTTAGTGCACTACTCTTATTTTCGCATTCAACAATAGATAGCGACAAAGAGTGGATACAGAACTCTAGAGAGGTTTTTTATTACAACAAAAAGAAATTGCTGTATAAAACAGCTTCCTGCTTTTGTCGTCTATGCTTCAGCAATATTTATCATTACAACAAAAAGAAACAGCTAATCGGTATTTCAGAATATCAAAACGAGGATCTATTAAGCAAATCAACTATAGAGTACAACAAAAAAAAGTTAATTGCTCAAAAATCGTTTGACACCTATAATCAGGAAACCGAAAGCATCACAAGAAGCCATTTCGAAATTTTTGAATATACATTTTATTAGTTTTCACAAAAAAGAACTAAGTACACTGTAACAAAAGTGATGGATGATTTTTGCAGCGAATTTGAGATGAGATTCGATGACAATTACAGCCTGATGGCAATGTTATCAAAGCGAAAAGTTGAAAGTGCTTAGAAGGTTTTGTTACAGTGTAGTATTTCTACTGAGGTATACCTTAAAACCAATCTCACTTTAATCTCCCCAAAATAAAAAGACAGAACAAGTACCTAAATAAAGTCTTGTTCTGTCTCTGTTGGCTCCTCCAAGATGCTTAAAAATGTAAGCCCCAGAGTTTCATTATTTTGTATAATACTCCGTTAATGTTTGTAATGGCAAACGATTAAATACCTCTATTAATTAGAGTTGTTTTCCTTTTATTGCATCCGCAATATTAATGTCTAACGCTCGATGTGCCAATGGAGTAGTATATTCATTCAAATCTTCCATTTGTTTATGAATCAAATCTTTGTCCGTTCCTTTAGTGGCTTTTTCTAACTCTAGCACCAGAGAAGTTGTGATATTAGTCTCTTCCTCTGTTAAAATTGCAGCATTTTGTTTCAAAAATTTGCGGGCGGACAAGACTACATTTTGAGCTTCTGTACGGGCTTCAATCAAAGCCCGAACGGCCATATCCCCTTTAGCATTCTGGATAGAATCCAACAACATTCTCCCCATCTCTTCCTCAGAAATACCATAAGGAGAACGCATCTCTACCGTTTGTTCTACTCCCGAACGCAATTCTTTAGCACGAACTTTTAGAATACCATCCGCATTGAGCAAAAAGTGAATTTCAATCTTAGGAAGCCCCGCAGCCATTGGAGGGATTCCTCGAAGCACAAATTCACCCAATTTTCGGTTGTCAGCAACCAAATCTCGCTCTCCTTGATAAACGGCAACCTTTAGATTTTTTTGACCATCTATAGAAGTTGTGTATTGACGCCCAGCCTTGATAGGCACCTTGGTATTTCGAGCGATAATCGTATCCATTAGCCCCCCAACCGTTTCTATTCCCAAAGACAAAGGAGTAACATCTAACAATAAAATATCTTTGTTATTGCCCGCCAAAATATCAGCTTGAACAGCAGCTCCCATCGCCACTACTTCATCTGGATTTAAGGTATTATTTAGCTTTTTCTGAAAAAAGTTAGCAATGGTATTCTGTACAATGCACATGCGAGTAGAGCCCCCCACCATGATTACTTCATCAATATCTTCTATAGCTAATGCTGCATCTTTCAACGCATTCTTACAAGCAACTAATGTGCGTTCTACCAAAGGAGTAACCAAATTTTCAAAATTTGCCTTTGTCATGCGGCAAGAGACCCCTGCCACCTCTATTTCAAACGCTTCTGTGTGCGTAAATGCTTTTTTTGCTTCTTCTGCTGCCAACCTCAGTTCTTGACTCAAAGAAGGATTCTCATTGATTTCAAAACCATGTTCTTTGATCCAATAATCCTGAATTGCTTTATCAAAATCATCTCCTCCCAAAAAGGTATCCCCATTTGTAGACAAGACCTCAAAGATTCCATGTTCAATTTTAAGAATAGAAATATCAAAGGTTCCCCCTCCCAAATCATAAACGGCCACTGTTTGTGTCATCTCATTGTCCAAACCAATTCCATAAGCCAAACTTGCTGCTGTTGGTTCATTCACAATTCGCAAAACATCCAAGCCTGCTAATTTCCCTGCATCTCTAGTGGCTTGGCGTTGAGCATCATTAAAATAAGCAGGGACTGTAATTACAGCACGGTCAACCTCAGTTCCCAATGTTTTTTCGATACGGCGTTTTAGCTGTCTTAAAATTTGGGAAGATAACTCTGTCGGTGTATAAAACTTATCCTTGATTCGAACCTTGACTAAGCTACTATCAATTTCATTGTCTATGATTTGATACGAGAAGAAACGTTTATAGTCCTCTACATCTTGATACGACTTTCCCATCAAGCGTTTGATAGAAAATATGGTATTCTCTGGATCGGTCACCAACTTCTCTATAGCATCTTGCCCAACAATGATAGAATCAGCTCGTTCAAAATGTATAATGGATGGTACCAAGGCATTTTTGCCAATATGGTCTGTTACCACAACAGGTTTGCCATCCGACATATAAGCGACTAGACTATTGGTCGTTCCTAAATCAATACCTATAATTACATTTTCTTGGGGCTTCTCTACCTTTTTTAAGGTTCCCTTAGTTAAGTCGATAGGAATTTTTGCCATGCTCTTGTATATCTATTGTTATAATTTTCGCTTTTTTGACAATGGGAGTTTGTGGACTATTAAGCTGCTTCTACTCTTTTATGACTATTTTAGTATAGTGCGAGCGGTATAGCACACATCACATCAAAAAAACATAATTTTTAATTATCTACTTTTTTATTTGCTAATTAATTCAGCTATAACGCTCCTCTGCTTTTCATCCAACTACCTAGCGATCAACAACCTTATCATAATCATTTTGAGTCCTTTTGAAGGAAAAAAATAAAAATGAATCAACCATTCTCTTTATAGTAAGACAACTATTTCGTACATTTTGTTGCCGTTTTAATTATCAAAGCACAAAAGTACTAAGAACAGATTGGATTTTAAACCTATGAACTAAAAAACAATCGTTTTGGCAAAAACTAATCGTTTAGTATTTTCAATTAACGCCTAAATAAAAGTAAAACTCCTTTCAGGTGGAAAAAGAAAAATCGTTTGTTTTTTTAATTTTTTTTTATTAAATTTACCCGAATTCTTAAAGTCCATCTTTTGAAGGTGTTCTTTGTTTATCATTCATTTAATTCATGTTTTCCCGATTCCTAACCTTTTAAGTCTAAAAACACTGTGGCATTTAAAATTACACTTAAACTTAAGGCAGAACAAATAAAAAATAGAAGTATTGATGTTAGCTTCCTAGATAAGTACTATAAAGGTTTGCAACAGCTTCTTATCCAGAATACCAATGTAGAAACGACAACAGATTATTTTTTCTGTGAGAATTTTATGGATGGGAAAGACCTTTTAGTAATGGGAGACCAAACAGAAGGTCACAAAAAGGTATTTAAGGCTGCTGGAAAAGGAAATGAGGGCTTTGATAAATCAAAAATCTCAATGGGATCTTGTTTTATCTTAGAAGAAAAGGATAAAAAAATATTGTGCATTCAAGCCAATAACTCTTTGGCGAAAGGCAAAAAAGCACCGATCCTTAAAGCATTAAAAAAAATGCAGCGCTCTTTTATGAAACAAATTCATGAAGTGCGTTGGCTCAATGCTCCGTTGATGGTTGATGCTCAGGACCCATCTAAGGTGGAATCTGCTACTCCTGCGGCGGCAGCGGCAGCGGCGGCTGAAAGTGCCAATGACACAACAACTGCTCAAGCCCCTCAGATCAGTACCGATGAAGTCGTAAAAAAAGCGAAGGACATCAAAAGAGGGCTTGAAAAATTAGTTAACGATGTTATCCCCCGTTACAAAAAACGCCACGCAACAGCCAATGATGCTGCCTTTGTGAACGCTTTGCGCAAAGCGGGGCTTATCTTTTTGACTAATTTAACGCAAACCGATGCTGCTACCAGTAAAAAATTTGCTTCTCAAAAGAAAATTTTAGAAAAGGGAATTCCTAAATGGAAAAAATTAGAAACAGCTATTCATTCGCAAAAAACAAGAAATGAGACCTCGGCTGCAATAAAACAGTCGCTCCATAAAGTTGTAAAACGGATGAATGAGACTCGTTCTGAAATAAAAGAAATATTAAAACGTGTTGACCTCAAAACACTTGGATAATCAAATACATACTTTGCTTTTGTTTACAATTCTAACATAAGGCATTTATTCTTAAACATTCACGCTAAAAAATATATCATGAAATTAAAAGATCTATCAAAAAAAACGGCTGTCTTATCCAAAGCATTTGGAATTGATGGTTCTGCCTTATCTTATATATTAGAACTTCTAGAAAAAGGTAAAATTGCTAAACCAGGGAAGTTGTTCAAAGATTCGGCTCCAAAACTTGATGTAAAAGGACTTAAGCCTTTTGTTTATCTAAACATGGGGCAAAAAAATTACTTTTTCTACGGTACTTCTTTTCCGTTGGGATCTGATTTAAGTGCTGCACTTACCACCGCCCAAAAAACATTAAGCAAAACAACTAAAGAGGCTGATAAAGAAAATTTAGAAGCTCAAATCCTATTCTTAGAAGAGCTAGAAAAAACAGCTAAAAAATCCAAAGGTTATGCCTTTGGTAGCATTCGCTTTGCTAGATTGGACGAGGCTACTAAGGAGTGTTTCATGGCGGTAAAAACTGGCGTAAAAGTAAACGGTAAAACGAAGAAGAAGTCATTAGCTGAAGATATTAAAAATATTGGCTACGATCTTTTAGCTAAGAGTGGACATATTTTAAGATTTGAAACTGTAACTGACGAGGAAGAGACTCCAGCTCCTTCTAGCAGTACTAGTGCTCCTAGCTCTGCCTCTGAAACTTCTGATGATGCCAATGCTTTAAAAGCTACGGTAAAAACATTAGTGGGTAGTTTCAAAAACATCAAAGATGTTGCTTGGCCTGCTATAAGTAAAGCGGATGCTAAATCAAAAGTTAAAGCTGTTATTGGCTGTTGGGATGAAATTCAAGCCTTACTCCCTCAAATAGCTGATTTTATAAAGAATGCTGACGGTAATTCGTCTTTGACAAAAGAATTAGAAGCCGTTAAGAAAATCAACACCAACCTAGAAGGTTATGCAACTAAATTGAAACCTACTGTTGAATCTATCAAAGCGAAACAAGGGGAAAAATCTAATGCTGCTCTAGATTCTATTTCTGCCGA
The DNA here is from genome assembly GCF_026000115.1 of Aureispira anguillae. GTDB lineage: Bacteria > Bacteroidota > Bacteroidia > Chitinophagales > Saprospiraceae > Aureispira > Aureispira anguillae. The sequence continues at coordinate 57,119 of NZ_AP026867.1, read as the reverse complement.
TATTAATGCTAAAATTGCTGAATTATTAGGTAGCTTTGATTCTGAAATTGCTTCTATTGATGGTTTAAAAGCAAAACTAGAAGGGCTTAAATCTCTTGCTTAAAAAGATCAACTAATAGTACTCTTTTCTGTACTAAGCAGTTGTTAAAAATAAAATGGGCTGTCTTCTCTTTAGAGGGCAGCCTTTTATATATCTATATCTAAGCTACACTTTTTCCTTTTTTTCTATTAAATTGAGTGCACAAGTAATCAAAAATTAGATACAACCAATGATGACGATTAAGACCAATTATGTTGATATACCCAACAAAAAAATATTTGCTGCAGAGATCAAAATTCAAAAGGATCGAATTGTTGCAGTAACTCCTATCCATGAAGTAGTAAAGGGCTATGCAATACCTGGATTTGTAGACGCTCATGTTCATATAGAAAGCTCTATGCTCATCCCATCCGAGTTTGCCCGCTTGGCTGTGATTCATGGTTCAGTAGGTACCGTTTCTGATCCTCATGAAATTGCTAATGTAATGGGACTAGAGGGGGTATATTATATGATAAACAATGGGAAGAAAGTGCCTTTTAAGTTTAATTTTGGTGCTCCTTCTTGCGTTCCTGCTACTAGTTTTGAAACCGCAGGAGCCGAAATTGACGTAGAGGGAATCAAAGAATTAATGGCCAGTTCTGATATTAAATATATGGCAGAAATGATGAATTATCCTGGCGTTATTTTTCAAGACCCCATGGTAATGGCCAAATTAGATGCTGCAAAAGCCAGCGGTAAACCCATTGATGGACATGCTCCTGGTGTCCGTGGTGAGGATATACGAAAATATATCGGAGCAGGCATTAGCACCGATCATGAGTGTTTCGCCTTAGAGGAAGCATTAGAAAAACTGAGCTTAGGAATGAAAGTAATCATTAGAGAAGGCTCTGCTGCTAAAAACTTTGATACGTTAATTTCTATTCTACCTGAACATACCGCTAATGTTATGTTTTGTTCGGATGATAAGCACCCTGATGATTTAATGCTTGGGCACATCAACCAGTTGGCCGCACGAGCAATTGCCAAAGGAGTGCCGCTCTTTGATGTATTGCAAGTAGCCTGCGTTAATCCTGTACAACATTATAAACTTGATATTGGACTGTTGCAGGTTGGTGATTTTGCCGATTTTGCGATCGTTGAAGATTTGGAACATTTTAAAGTATTGGCTACTTATATTAATGGGGAACTGGTTGCTCAAAATGGTCAATCAATGATCGAACGAGTTAATGAAGTTACCATCAATAATTTTGATACTCCATTAAAAAAACCTGCTGATTTTGCCATCGCTCCTCAAACGCCTAATTTACATGTTATTCAGGCAATAGATGGAGAACTTATTACAAAAAGCTTTGAAAGCTTAGCTAAAGTAGAACAAAATAATGTCGTTTCTGATATAGAAAAGGACGTACTCAAAATGGTCGTTGTAAATCGCTATGCTAATACGCCTCCAGCCATTGCTTTTATCAATGGATTCGAACTAAAAACAGGTGCTTTGGCTTCCTGTGTAGGACATGATTCTCATAATATAATTGCAGTAGGAACGGATGATGATGCCATTTGTAGAGCGGTCAACTTAATTATCGAAAACAAAGGCGGCATATCAGCAGTCGATGAAAAGCAAACTCACGTTCTTCCTTTGCCTGTTGCGGGGATTATGTCTACAGATGAGGGAACCACAGTAGCCGAATCCTATTCCACCATTGATTTATTCAGCAAAGAACGGTTAGGTTGTCAACTTAGAGCACCATTTATGACACTTTCTTTTATGGCTCTGTTGGTTATTCCTAGATTAAAATTAAGCGACAAAGGTTTATTTGATGGGGGAGATTTTAAATTTACTCCTTTATTTGTATAAAAACGATTCAAAAATCTTAGTGCGAGGAGCAGGGTTCTTGAACCAATTGCTCCTTCTTTTTTTTATTATCCCAACCAAACTTAAGAATAAAAAAAGCGCCAATAAGAGCAGGTAATACAACATTAATTAACCACAAACCAAAGGTAGATGCGAGAATAGCCGTTGAAGCATGACTGGATACGGTTAAATAACCAAAAATCAATAGAGCTAAATTTCCTCTTGCTAATAAGCCCGTTGAAGGAGGCAAGGGTATTCCTGTTTGTAATAAATAAACAATCTGTATTCCTAAAAAGGTTGAAATAATTCCTGCTTCGAAACCAAAAAAGTAAAGCAAACATAAGTATTGAAAAGAGTAAATTAAATACCGAGTAGAGGAATATACCAATGCAATTAATAACTCTTGGTTCGTATAAGGTTGTCCCAATGATTGTTGCATTTGTCCTGCCCATTTTTTTGTCCATCGAAAACGTAAACAAAAATTGACTAAAACAGGTAAGTTAAAGTAAACAAGTAGAAGAATCAGAAAAATTAATAGCCCAAGTGTTATTAAAATCCCTAACACCATGTTACTGACAGGAATAAATCCCCAATAAAAAGTCGCAATCATTGCCCACCAACCTCCTACCACCAAAACAATCCATTGGCTTGAAGCGCCAACCATAATAGCAAAAATAGCCATCAACCGCTTTTCTTTGGACACCATCATTATGCGCCCCCCATACTCCCCTACTCGATTGGGAGTAAACAAAGAAAAGGTCAAACCAACTAAAACAATCCTTAGGGCTTCGCCTAAGGTGATTGGTTCTATTTTTTGCATTAGCCAACGCCACTTTTGAGTTTCAAAAAACCAATTCAACGGCATCAATACCAATACAAGCATTATTAATGGAATATTTTGCCAAGACATCCTTGCCACAAACTCTTCTACTAGCTTTTGAATTGTTATATCTTCCCGACCAAAAATCTGATGATACAAAATGAAGGATAAAACTATTACAATTGTTAGTTTTAATAATAATGCAAAAAATTTATGCTGTATGAGTGACTTTAGAGAAAAGCCCTTATCTTTAATAGTTAGCGTTCGTGTAATATTTGTAAGCATAGTGCAAATTTACAAGAAAATATGAAGGTTCTCAATGGAATAGTTTATCATTTCTTTTTTTCTTCTTCATTAAATTTTATTAGTCCACATAAAAGCACCTTTGATTATCCACCCAATAAAGAACGAAAACAACAAAAAAGCAAAACTCCACGAGTATTAATTCCTATAACGTTGTATCTTCCCCTTTTAGTCGATCTATTGACAAAAAAATAGATGAACGAATAGTAATTTAACGAATAGTAATAATGAATAAAACACCAAAGATAATATTGGGCATTGACCCTGGCAGTAATATATTGGGGTATGCCTTTATACAAGTAATCGGTAAGAAAAAACCACGCCTTATTAGTATGGGCGTTTTGGATATGCGTCAATATGATAATCACGGTCAAAAACTAGCCCATATCTTTACAGAATTGCAACAATTAATCAAATTATATCAACCAACTGCTGCTGCTATTGAAGCGCCCTTTTATGGAAAAAATGTGCAATCTATGCTAAAACTAGGTCGAGCACAGGGGGTAGCAATGGTTGCGGTATCCGAAAAAGGAATTTTAATTGAAGAATATTCTCCTCGTAGCATCAAAAAAGCCGTTACAGGGAATGGTAACGCTTCCAAAGAACAGGTAGCTCGAATGCTTCCCCATGTTATTGAAGGGCAAATTGATGCTGCTACACTTGATGCTACGGATGCACTAGGAGTCGCCTTTTGTCATCATATTCAAACTCAAGGGCTTGGTTTAGGACAAAAAAAATACAACGATTGGAGTAGTTTCATAAAGGACAATCCTAATAAAAAAGCAAAATTGTAAATGGTTCAATAAGCTAAGGGCGTTTTATTCTAGTACTAGTCTCATCCAATAATAAAGCTCCAAGTAGATCAAAAAAATTGCAACTTAATACGCTACTAAAGCCTACTATCGATGTTCAAGCACTCTTTTATAATACTCAAAAAAGCAGACACATTAAGTAGTAGACAAATGATCTCACCCAATACACCCAAAAACCACAACAAGCTAACAATCAACAATATACAACCAGAGCTACAAAAAAAAAATGTAATCTATTGGTATAGTTTTTTGTCCTTGCTAAAAATAAAGTGTATTTTTGTAGGCTACCTCTAGAGAACCAATTGAACATTAACCTTCTTTGAAAGCTCTAGCATCCCTAAAAGAGTTAGATTAGCAAAATATAATGGACGAAAAAAAGAATTTCACAAAGAAATACACTAAAAAAACCAACTCTTATTCAGAGCATGGAAAAGTACAACCTCAGGCAACTAACCTAGAAGAAGCTGTCTTGGGGGCATTGATGCTTGATAAGGATGCGGTAGCACTTATTATTGATATTCTACGTCCTGCCTCTTTTTATAAAGAAGCTCACCAACATATTTACAAAGCAATTTGTGTTCTATTCGAAAAAAGTCATCCGATTGACCTTTTGACTGTAACAGAGGAACTCAAAAAAATGGGCAAACTTGAAATGGTGGGTGGCCCTTATCAGTTGGTAGAATTAACCAATCGAGTCGCTTCTTCTGCTAATATTGAATTTCATGCTCGAATTATTGCTCAGAAATTTATCCAACGAGAACTAATTCGTACCTCAACCGAAACCATCAAATCGGCTTATGAAGATACTGTTGACGTATTTGATTTATTGGATAGTGCGGAACAAAATCTCTTTAATATTACAGAACAGAACTTAAGCCGTGGTTCATTAGGAATGAGTACCTTGGTTAATATGGCTGTTAAGCAATTAGAAGAAATGAGTGGCAAAGAAGAGGGCTTAACAGGGGTTCCTACAGGTTTTGTAAACTTGGATAAATTAACCTCAGGTTGGCAGCCTTCTGATTTGATTATTATTGCTGCTCGACCTGGTATGGGAAAATGTCTAGCCAAAGGAACCAAGGTTTTAATGTACGATGGTCGTGTCCAAAAGGTCGAAGATGTTGTAGCAGGCGATTTGCTAATGGGCGATGATTCGACTCCTCGCAAAGTATGTTCTATTGCTCGTGGCAAAGAAAAAATGTATTGGATTCACCAGAACAAAGGCATTAGTTATCGAGTTAATGAGAGTCATATTTTATCCCTTAAGTGCACCAATCCTAATGGAAAGGATAAAAAGGGAGCGATCCTAAACATCTCTGTTCGAGATTGGTTAACTAAGTCTGCTGCCTTTCAATCTAATTATAAAGGGTATAAAGTTGCAGTTGAGTTTCCGACTCAAGATACGCTCCTTCCGCCCTATTTTATTGGCTTATGGCTAGGAAAAGACAAGGCTACCTTGCCCAAAAAGAAAATGGCTGATTATTGGCAACAATTTGCCAAGCAACAACAATTGCTAACCAATACCTATGATTCAACAGATCAAGACCTGAATCATACCTTGGAAGGGAATCCAAATAGCGATGTTACTTGTCAATTAACACAACAGCTCCAACAGCTCAATCTTATTGATAATAACCATATCCCTCAATCATTTTTAATCAATTCTACCCAAAAACGACTTGATCTATTAGCGGGGCTAATTGATAGTTGTGGGCAGTGCTTAGTCCAAGCTAGTGCTTATAAAATTAGCCTAACGAACGAAAATTTAGCTCAACAAATTAAATTTTTGTGCGACTCTCTAGGCTTTAGAACGATATTGAATGAAACTAGCATCAACATCTATGGAGCTATTAGTAGCATTCCTACTAAAATTACTAAGCATACAGCCTCTCCTTGGGAGGCAACTATAGATTGGCAAGCTACTGATATTACTGTAGTAGAAGATGTCGTAGATAATTATTATGGGTTTACGCTAGACAAAAATAATTTATTTTTATTAGAGGATATGACCGTTACGCATAATACCTCTTTTACAATGGCTGTAGCTAGAAATGCTGCTATTGATTTTAACAAAGGAGTCGCTTTTTTCTCTTTGGAGATGTCCTCTTTGCAATTAGTCAATCGTCTAATCTCTATGGAAACAGAAATTCCCTCCGAAAAACTTCGTAAAGGGCAATTGGAAGATTACGAATGGCAACAACTGCATGCTCAAGTAGACAAATTGAGTAACGTACCTCTTTTTATTGATGATACGCCTGGTATTAGTATTTTCGAATTGCGTGCTAAATGTCGTCGTCTAAAAATGCAGCATGATATCCAAATGGTTATCATTGATTACTTGCAGTTGATGACTGGAGGTGGGGATAACAAAGGAAATCGTGAGCAAGAGATTTCGATGATTTCACGTGGTCTCAAAGGATTGGCAAAGGAATTAAATGTTCCTGTTATTGCCTTATCCCAATTATCTCGTGCGGTAGAAACTCGTGGGGGATCCAAACGACCTCAGTTATCTGATTTAAGGGAATCTGGAGCGATTGAGCAAGATGCTGATATTGTATCGTTCATCTATCGTCCTGAGTATTATCAGATATTGGAAGATGAAGAAGGAAATTCACTCAAAGGAATTGGCGAGATTATTGTTGCTAAACATCGAAATGGAGCACTAGATTCTGTTCGTTTGAAATGGGATGGACAATACGCCAAATTCTCAAACTTGGATGATGATGCCTTTACGGGCTTAGATGATTCTAGTTTCTTTGACCAAGCCAATAACCAGTTGAGTGGCGAAACTTTTTCTTCTAAAATGAATGAAGCCAATGGCAATGATACAGGTATCGATGATGTTCCTTTTTAGTACCTTATATCAATTTCTTATCATATCGTTCTATCTAAATTAGCATTTTATTTGTCCTTATAAAATGACCTAATATAGCGGGCTATTTATGATGTTTACATAATTCTCATCCTTTGAATTGTATTTTTTGGTTGATTTTTTTGATAAAATCTATTAAAAAGACTTTATTTGCAGTCTATAATACTTTGGAGGATAAGGGTATTTTTTTAGCATTACTTATATTTTTTATTTATATTTGAATATAATTCAACGAGTTCCTAACATATCATTATACCCTCGATATTGATATTTTATAAAACACCTCAACATCCCCAATTTAGTCCTAAAAAATAATCAAATAGCTTTTCTTTTAGAAGGTTGTTATGACATAATATCGCTAAGTAGTATATAAAGACACTATTTTGGCTGTATTTGTTATGTTAACTACCAAAACAATTAACACATGACAGTTAATAAAATTAAGAGTTTTTGGAATGAACGCTGGGCAAAAGTAATTACTAGGACTCCTACCAAACAAAAAGAATACTACTTTTCTGACTATGGAAGGGTAAAAAGTATTGACAAAATTAATCAAGCAGAACAACTCTTAAAAGGTTCTAAAACGGTTCAAGGTTTTATGCTCTTAAACCTAAGACTCCAAGGAAACTCTACTCAAGGTTGTTATATCCACAAGTTAGTGGCTGAGGAGTTTTGTCCCAAACAAAATGAAGATCAAAAATTTGTTGTTCATTTAGATCAAGATAATCTCAACAATCATTATCAAAATCTAAAATGGATGACACAACGAGAAATGACGGATTTTCAGATTGAGAATGGAGTTTACGATCCAAAAAACAGAAAACCATCTCCATTAAACAAAATGAATCCTACACGGGTTAAGTTGCTGAAACAACGTTTAAAAGAAGGAAAAACAAAAAAACAGATTTTGGCAAAAAACTTCAATATTACAATGGCTCAATTAAGAAAAATTGAGAAAGGAATTGACTGGGGCTATATTACCTTAGACGATGACGAATAGATCCTAAAAATGGAAAAAGTGCAACAAATGGAATGTAAGAACATTCTAAGCCTTCAACTGTCCTATAGTCAAAAAAAAAAAAGGATAATTGTTATAAAAAAATGAAAAAATGCACTTTAATAAGCCTTATTCACTTTTTATTTTATTTTTGCTACGTTCTATTTTTTAATAAGGCTACGCTCCTACTGCGTGGTGTAATTATTTATTTCGAACCTGTATGCTCTTAAAAGGAATATCTTTGGGTAGAGAAATGGGTTCGTAACTCAACTATACAATGAGCAAAACAGCATTAATAACAGGAATAAATGGGCAGGACGGTTCTTACTTAGCCGAATTTTTGATTGAAAAAGGATATACCGTTTGGGGTATATTAAAGCGTAATTCTGTTGCAGAAAATCAAACCTACCGCATTGATCAAATTAGAAATCATCCCAACCTAAAATTAGTCTATGGAGATTTGATTGATCTAGCATCATTGGTCAACGTATTGCAACAAGCACAACCCGATGAGATTTACAATTTAGCCGCACAGTCTCATGTCCGTATTAGTTTTGACCAACCAATTTATACCGCTCAAGTTACAGCGATTGGAACCTTAAATTTGTTGGAGGCGATGCGTTTAATTTGCCCGAAGGCTCATTTCTATCAAGCATCTTCTTCTGAAATGTTTGGGAATAACATTGATGCTGATGGTTTCCAACGCGAAACAACTCCTATGAGTCCCGTTTCGCCTTATGGATGTGCCAAAGTTTTTTCTTACAATATTTGTAACAATTACCGAAATTCTTACAATCTATTTATATCCAATGGGATTCTATTTAACCATGAATCTCCAAGACGTGGTTCTAACTTTGTAACCAATAAGGTTGCTAAAGAGGCTGCTCGTATCAAGCTAGGGTTATCGGATCAATTGGTATTGGGTAACACGCAATCAACTAGAGATTGGGGACATGCCAAAGATTATGTTCAAGCAATGTGGTTAATGATGCAACACGATAAGGCAGATAACTTTGTTTGTGCAACAGGTATTTCACATTCGGTACAATACCTAGTAGACTATGTTTTTGAATCTTTAGATTTAGATCAAAACAAATATGTAACAACTTCTGAACGCTATTTTCGCCCTGAAGAGTTGGACGATTTAAAAGGAGATAGTTCTAAAATGCGCCAAACCTTGGGTTGGGAACCTAAGTATACTTTTGAAAGTATGATGGATGAAATGGTGCAATATTGGTTGGACTTTTATTCTAAAAAATAACTATGGCAACTCGATTAATTACAGGGGGAACGGGAATGGTTGGCTCTGCGATTCGTGCCGACCTAAAAATTGGACGAAAAGATTGTGACTTAACCAATTGGAATGCAGTCAATGCTTTTTTTCAAGAGCACAAGCCCCAAGAAGTAATCCATTGTGCAGCCAAAGTAGGAGGAATATGGGGAAACATGAATTACAAAGGAGATTTCTTTAGAGAAAACATCCTCATGAATACGCACATCATTGAAGCTGCTCGTTTGCACGGTGTCCAACGCTTGGTTGCCTTTTTGTCGACCTGTGTTTTTCCCGATTCGGTAGAATACCCTCTTTCTGAAGAAAAAATTCATCTGGGACCTCCACATACCTCCAACGATGCTTATGCTTATGCCAAACGAATGACGGACATCCAGATTCGTGCTTATCGGGAACAATATGGTTTAAATTATGTTTCAGTAATTCCCACAAACATCTATGGACCTAACGATCTATTTGATTTAGAAAATGGGCATGTTGTTCCTTCTCTCATTCATCGCTGCTATTTGGCTCGTGAACAAGGCAAAGACTTAGAAGTTTGGGGCTCTGGCGCTCCTTTAAGAGAATTTATTTATGCCGAAGATGTTGCAAAATTATCTGAATGGGCATTAGAACATTATGAAGAGGCGGAACCTATTATTTTTTCTACTTCAGAAGAAACTAGTATCAAAACGCTAGTTGAAATGGTAGCTGAATTATTGAGGTTCAAAGGGAAATTAATTTGGTTAAGCGATAAGCCTGATGGGCAATACCGCAAGCCAAGCGACAATTCAAAATTGCAAAAATACCTTCCCGATTTTCAATACACGCCATTATATGAAGGGCTAAAAAAGACCGTAGAATGGTTTGAGACCAACTATCCTAATATACGCCAATAGCTTTATCCAATTCTGGAGGTTTGAACATATTTATCCACCTATGTTCAAATCTCCTACCTTGGTATAATTACCGAATAGAGCCTCGCTTTAAGGCTTTAAGGCTAATCAGAAAATGCTGCCAAATGGTTGGAATTAGCCCAAAATGTTTTTGAAGAATGGCAAAGCGCTCTTTTAGAGAATCAACACGATGCTGAGTAGAAATCCCTCCCTCTGCAAAACGACACCAATACACTCCTGTATCTCGAACAGTCGTTGACTTTTTGAGCACTCGAATCAACCAATCAAAATCTGCAACATATCGGTAAGCTAAGTCATACTTTGGCGCTATTGTTCGTTTAATCAACATGGCTTGGTGGCTAATTGCCATTCCTTGTTTCATGGTTTTCCAAGACAATTCTCGATCATTAGGATGCGGTTTTCGGGTTTCTAAACTCCGTTCATTCCCTGCTTCATCAATCAACAGTGCTTTTCCATAAATAAAGTCCTCATATTGATGGTTTGCCATAATTAGGCTTAGAGTATTGGGCGCATAAATCTGATCGTCAGCATGCATATACCAAATATAATCCCCAGATGCATGATCGATTCCTTTGTTCATCGCATCATAAATTCCTTGATCTGGCTCACTAATCACCAGCGCAATATGCGCTCGATATTGCTCTACAATAGTGAGTGTATCGTCTTTTGATTTTCCATCGATAATGATATATTCTATATTCGGATAGTCTTGTGCGACAACGCTCTTTATTGTTTTTTCTATCGTTTCAGCTGCATTATAACAAATGGTGATAATAGAAATTTTTGGAAACTCTGGATGCATTCGTAAATGATAATTATAAATAATGCGTTCTTTGACAACTCGTGTGAAAATTTTAATTAATGGTCTTAATTATACCGTTTGGGTATTAGATTTTAGAAATTAGATCGCTTCGCTTTTAGACTATATAGGTATGAATTGCAACTATATAGTCTAAAAGCGAAACGATCTAACAACAACGTGGTCTATGCTTTAATATCCTCAAATAGAATAATATCACCTTACCGTATAATTAGTAGCACACAATTTACTTTGTGATAGAGTTGTCAAAGAACCAAATAATGTAGATTAAGATTGAGGCAAATTACAACAATAAAAACAATAAGCCAAGCTATGTTTTTATAATACTCCGCTAATTTTTTAGTTTTTAACAAAAAACATAAAAAAACACCTTGTATTAAGTTGATAATTAATACGATTTTTTAGCGGAGTAATGCTTTTAGCCAAGTGATTAAAAAAATAGCGCTTTTAATTTTCATTGTGTTAATAAGCTATACACTAAAAGACAAAATTCATTAAAAATCAACAATTTACATAACAAAAAAAACATCTTATCCTTAAAATATACTATTTTGCATCGACGAACAATGTATTAAGACTACTACGAAAAAATTGATCTTAAGATGAAAGCACCTCACCCCCAATTTATCAATGCGCTAAAGATCCTACAAAAAAGATTGGCTTCTTTTGTCCTAGAATTCAAAAAGATAGATCACCCCAAACAGCAAAAGCATTATCTAGCTTTCGCCAAAGCATCGGTCGCTACCCTAAAAATTATACAGCCAATTATAAAAGCGACAAAAGAAGTTGTGCCTAACTGCCCTCCTGAAGATATTCCTGCTTGTATCCATAAATATGATGACGCTAAAGATCCTCAGATACTCAATTCAAGAATCAATATTATCAAAAAACATAAAGAAGATTACGAAAACTATCTTTTAAATTGTTTTGGGATTCAATTGGGATGGAAAGATGGCTTGCCTAGCCCTAATGTTGGAGGAAAATTTTCATTTAGAAGGAAAAATAACCGCCTAATTATCTATACTAAGAAAATGGAAAAAATTCTAGCTTAGGACAGGTTCAAATAAGCATCCAACTTCGTAGATATAGACAACTAGAAAGTACCATTAGGAATACCTTAGTGGAAGAAAATGCAAATTCATCCTTGACAGAAGAAATTGATTTAATGCGTTTAATTGCGCTAAAAAAACTACTAACAGAAGCACCTGGTGGGTTAAACGACATTTATGATAATATTATTAAAACACCTGAATTAAAACAACAATATCAAAAAATAATAGAACGTATTCGCAAAGATTGGGAAACAGACGGCAGAATGGCTACTCTAAAAGAAAAAATCGAAAAAAAATTGCAACAAACCATGGAACGGGCACAAGATTCTCCCTGCCCTGACGAAGAACCTGAGCCTAAAAAGATACATGAAGCTGTATTAGAACAAAAAGATTTATCTGAATTGCCCCTATTCAATCAAGGCGTAGGTGACGCTTCTGTCATTGATAGCAATGATATTGATCAAGGAGCTACAGGCGATTGTTATTACCTATCTTCTGTGGCTGCTTTGGCAAGAATGCAACCTGAATTATTCCATGGCAAAAGTGCAATCATTAAAAAGAAAGGTGAAAACTATGAAGTAACGCTACACCTAAGAAAAGATAGAAATTCTAAAAAAAGAACCCCTACTATTATTACTGTGCGTCCTTCTACTTGGGTTAATCCAGAGGGAAAACCAATCTATCAAGGTTTAGGAGATGACGAACTTTGGGCTATCCTATTAGAAAAGGCTTATGCACAGGCTTTAGGAGGTTATGACAATATTGAAGGAGGAACAACTAAAGAAGCCTTAGAAGTCCTCACTGGCAAAGTAAGCAGTACCTATGACCCAGGAACAATGTCAACCGATGATTTAATGGAAAAGATACAAACGTCTATTGATTGCCAATATCCAACAACCTTTAATAGTAGGGGAACAGGTGAAAAGGAAGTAGAAATTTCTTTTGGAGGAAAAGTTCAAAAATTATTTCAAGGACATGCTTATACCTTAGATAAAATGGAAGGAGATCGTATTTTTCTCTACAATCCTCATGGAAAACATCATCTTGAGTTGGATAGTAAACTTCTCAAAACACATTTTTCTAACCTACAAATTCTTGAATTATGAATAGACTAATGTTCTTACTCCTCTTATTCATTGTTTGCAATAGTTGCCTTGCTCAGAAAAAGAACAATAAACTAGAAGCCGAACAAATTGCCCTCCGTTTTTTTATGGATAGTATTTATCCCAATCGTGTTATTCTAAAGGATAAGATTTTGTATGCTAATGGTAAAATTTGGCCAACTAATTTTTACACATTTGTTTATATAATCCCTTATTATAAGAACGTACTGAATCTCTATAATAAAGAAGAGGATTTTTATCACAAACACAAAATAATACCAACCTTCAATAAAATAAAAGGCAGGTACAAACCTAAAAAATGGGGGCTTATTAGAAAAAATGAAGACTGTTATAACTATCCAAAACAAGCCCCCAATGAACATAAAAAACCAAGATTTCCTCCCTCTGGTTTTTTAAATGTTTATTCTATGTCTTATGACAGTACTCATACCGAAAAATTAGTCGCTATTGAAATTATCATCAATGGGTTTTCGCAAGCGTATCAATGGGCTAGTTATGCCTTTGTTATCAAAGACAAAAAAATCATCTATTGGAGAGAAAAAGAAGATTTAACACCTAAACGCAATAAGTGTTTTAAAAGTGGGACTTCCAACCTTGATTGAGCTAATACGTTTGAGCGATCTTCCTAGCCTTTTTATTACTGCGCCAGTTCAAAATTTTGCAACTACGCTAAAAAATCAGCGATAAAAGCATCTTTTTTGCTAAAAAATTGCCGTTATTAGAGGGTTTGTAATCCATAATCCACGATATTTGTACTTTATTTTAGGGCGCAAAATCCATGTAGAGAATCAATGAAGCTTATTAACAAGATATTTAATTCCATGAATGAGGAATTGCCTAAGTTTAATTCCCTTGACGAGGGCATTGACTTTCTTATGGGCTACCTTCATCGTTTTAGTGAAGATTTATGGGAACACGATTTTTATATTAATAAGCGCTGGATGGAAGTTCGTGATGATATTAATTTTCAGGAAGCCATTTTGCATGTTTTTGAAGACAATGGGCAATATCTTCGTATTCTAGATGGTGATATATCGACGGGTTCATGGGAATATACACTAGGGGGATTGGTGATAAAATTTGCAGGTAGGCATGAGTTGTACGAGCGAGTATTTCTAAATGAGAGCTTTTTTATTCTCAAAAAACATGGAGATCACAGTTCTAAAGGCAATCGATCCAAATACTTTTTTATTGCAACAGAATCCCTTGCCCGAAGAATGGAATGGACAGATTTGTTGGTGGTCATGTATGAAATTTATAAAAGCAATACCAACTATATGGCAATTGTAGTTGGCTTTTTCCTCTTAGTTGCGCTTATTATTATTCTCTCTATTATTTAATCGTTTTAAGCAATCCGTTTAAAACACCCCATCATCTAATACCTCAAAAGGATTTTTAGAAGTTTGTGGTATGCTTTCTGCCATCAATGTGTTGATTTTTGGCTGAATGCGCCATATCCCCAACGGATACATAGACAAGAGAATAAAAGCTCCCAAAGTGTCCCCCCAAGTTACCTTACGCTGTAATTCTGCCGTTTTTAGGGCTTTGGCAACAAAGTAAAAGCTATAGAAGGTACAAAATATAGAAAATAGATGTAGTAGAAGTAGTACAGTAAAGAATTTTATTTCCAAGGGAGATGCGCTGTAATTATAAACATTCGCCATTCCTAAAGAAAACAAGAGGTAGGCACAGGGAACAATAAGAAGGAACTTAAATCGCTTAATATTCATCCTATGTTCCTCTGGAATGATGGATTGCAAACCTACTCCTATCGACCATAACCAGCCCCATAAAATTCCCATACCCAAAAACAAAGGTACCATCAAAAGATCAAACAGAATAGGATTCAGGTTTCCCTCTATCGGAATAGATGTAAGTATTTCTCCAATTACAATTGTTTGTAAAAAAAATGGTAGACCAAAAATCAATGCAAATAACTGCCAATGCTTTGCGTTCAAAAACCAATTCATCATCTGTTTTATTTATAGGGGTTCTCAAAAGAATAAACAATCAATTACCAAACAATGCCATTGCTTTAATAGTTCCTAAATCCCAATACGTTGCGGTACTTTCTATCATAAAAAAGAGCTTAACCCATTCAGGTTAAGCTCTATCATATTTTGTATGGTATAAAATTTAGACCATAGAGTAAAGCCTCAAAAATAATCTATCGTTTTGCCTAATTTTTTTGTTCCCTTTTAGCCTAAAATTTTGAGTGCGTAATTTATGACACTTCGCAATTTTACACGAAAAGAAATCCAAAAATATTGCTGCTCATTTTCGATACCTTATTTTTTCTTCTTTACTAACTTTCTTTTGGTTTCATAGACTGCAAATCCATTGAGTCAATAAATTTCGTTGTAAAATCACCCGAAATAAACTGCTCATTGTCCATCAATGCACGGTGAAAAGGAACAGTAGTTTTGATTCCTTCTACAATAAATTCATCCAATGCACGACGCATTTTGCTAATACATTCCTCTCTTGTTCTTGCCTTACAAATCAACTTAGCAATCATAGAATCATAATAAGGAGAAATGGTATAACCAGCATAAACATGGGTATCTACACGAATTCCATGCCCTTTTGAGCTATGAAAAGAAGTAATTTTTCCTGGACAAGGACGGAAATTAGCAAAAGGATCTTCCGCATTGATACGACACTCAATCGCATGCATGGTTGGATAATAATTGTCTCCAGTGATCTTTTCACCAGCCGCAATTTTGATTTGCTCACGAATCAAATCATAATCAATTACCTCTTCTGTTACCGTATGTTCTACTTGGATACGAGTATTCATCTCCATGAAGTAGAAATTGTGATATTTATCTACCAAAAACTCAACGGTACCAACACCTTCGTAATTAATTGCCTTACCAGCAGCAATCGCAGCATCTCCCATTTTTTCTCTAACCTCATCGGTCAAATATGGAGAAGGAGACTCTTCCAATAATTTTTGGTGACGACGTTGTATAGAACACTCTCTTTCCGAAAGATGACATACATTGCCATATTGATCTCCAGCAATTTGGATTTCGATGTGGCGAGGCTCCTCTACAAATTTTTCGACGTACATACCATCATTACCAAAAGCAGATCTAGCCTCATTTTGAGCAGCATTAAGGTTTTCTTCTAAGGTCTCTTCATTCCAGACCAAACGCATTCCTTTTCCACCGCCACCAGCAGTAGCTTTTAACATAATAGGGTATCCTACTTCAGCAGCAATAACCTTGGCATCGTCAAAGTTTTTGACCAAGCCATCAGAACCAGGAACAACAGGTACACCTGCTTTAATCATGGTTTCTTTTGCTGTAATTTTGTCTCCCATTTTGCGAATGTGCTCTGGTGTAGGTCCAATAAACTTGACCCCTGTTTGAGAACAAATCTCAGCAAATTCAGCATTTTCAGCCAAAAATCCATAACCTGGATGTACAGCATCAGCATTGGTAATTTCTACCGCTGCCATAATGTTTGGAATATTTAAATAAGACAAATTACTAGCAGCAGGTCCAACGCAAACTGCTTCATCAGCAAAACGGACATGCAAACTATCAGCATCAGCAGATGAATAAATTGCAACCGTTTTGATGCCCATCTCTTTGCAAGTTCGAATGACACGCAAAGCTATTTCGCCTCGATTGGCGATTAATATTTTCTTGAACATAGTATTCGTTTTTGATTAGGACTTTTGCATGTTATCAAGACAGAGATTCATTCACAATGAATTCTGTTCTGTTAACATACTTAATGAAATTCCTCTAGTGAACGCAATAGCGTGCAAATTATACTGGTTCTACCAAGAATAATACTTGTCCATATTCAACTGGGCTAGCATCTTCTACCATTACTTTAACAATACGTCCTTCTACCTCTGCTTTTACCTCATTGAACAATTTCATCGCCTCAATCAAACAAACTGTGTCGTCATTACCTATTGAATCTCCCACTTTTACAAAAGCTCCTTTTTCTGGAGATGGAGAACGATAGAATGTTCCTACCATTGGCGATTTTATTTCAATGTAGTTATTTGCCTCTTCTTTGGGCGCCTCAGTAGTAACCGCTGGAGCAGCAGCATTATCTACAGCAGGAGTAGCAGCTACAGGTGCAGCTACGGGAGCAGCTACAGTAGGAACTTGCATACTAGGCATAACAGAAGGTTGTTGAACAATCACTTCTTTTTGAGTAGAATAACTTTTGGTACGAATACTGAATTTTGAAGACTCATCTTCATATTTGAATTCGCTGATTTTACTTTTTTGAATCAACTTAATGAGTTCTTTGATTTTCTCAAACTCCATAGTAAGTTCGTTTTTATTAGGTATAAAATATAAGTTTCTATTATTATAATTTTATCACAAAATACAGTTTATACAATAATTAAGTTGTGATAAAACTTATTATTTCTTCATGCGCTCCATATAAGCCCCTGTTTCAGACTCAATTCTAATCAAATCACCCTCTTTGATAAACAAAGGAACACGTACTTCTGCACCCGTTTCTACTGTAGCAGGAGTCAAGGTATTGGTCGCAGTATTTCCTTTTGCACCAGGTTCCACCTCTGTTACTTCCAAGATGATGTATTGAGGCAAGGAGCAAGACAAAGGAATTTCTTTTTCAGCGTGAAAAAGCACCTCAACATCCATTCCTTCTTTCAAGAACTGAACATTATCCAACATCTCTTTCAAGACATCAATTTGTTCGTAAGTATCATTATTCATAAAATATAGACGATCTTCATCGTCGTATAAATACTGATATTTGCGACGCTCTACTCGTACATCTTGAATTTTGTGTCCAGCAGGGAAAGTATAATCTACTACTTTACCATTGGTCAAGTTCTTTAATTTTGTACGCACAAAAGCATTACCTTTTCCAGGCTTTACATGTTGGAATTCTACTATAATGTAAGTATGCCCATTATGCTCTAGGCACATCCCTTTACGAATATCTGATGTTGTTGCCACTTGTATGTTGTTTTGTATAAAAATTTGTAAATTTAACCTGAATTGGTTGGTCTTACAAGTTCATATTTTTAGGAACTAAAAAGAAATTTGAGACAAATATAAGGGTTCTATGACAAAAAGCAATTATTTGGTACGCATATCTATTTTTGAATTACCAACCGTTTTAAACAAAAACTTCACAAACAACTGACAATCAAACAAAACCCTAAACAAAACAGCTTTAATTTATGAATGAACTTTTCATTTACACTCCAGTCTCTAGTCCTAGAATTTCTTATATTTTTGACTTAATATTCAATCAAATTTTAGGCATTCCTAAAGTAAACCTTACCTCCGATTTATATGCTTTTGTTCAATTATCTGGCGTTGCCAAGATAAACTATAGCCGTAGTTACATCAGTGACATTCCGCATTTTTATCCTCATAAATTATTGCAAGAGACCAGCATAGACAAAAAACTTAAACCAATATTTAAAAAGCATCAAGACTTAAATGCCGCTTTTTTTCATATTCCTACAGAAAAAAACAACAAAGCAGCGCTCCCCTTTGATCCCTTTGCTCTTTCTTTTTATTTGGTTAGTCGTTACGAAGAATATTTACCCTTTACAGCAGATCAATACGGGCGATTTTCAGCCACTTCTAGTGTTGCTTACAAAAATCGATTTTTACAACAGCCCCTAATTAATTTTTGGGCTTTAGCAATCAAGAAGCTATTAATTCACCAATATCCTCAACTCAATAGCTATCCTCCTCAATATCAATATACCGCAACGTATGACATTGATTATGCCTATGCTTTTTTGCAAAAAGGTTTTTTTAGGCAAATTGGTGCTTTCGGACGCAACCTTTTGCAACGGGATAAAGAAACCTTAATGTTGCAATTAAAAACATGGTTTAGGTTACAAAAAGACCCCTACGACACGTTTGATTACTTACAAGAATTGGATCGCAAATTTGATTTGTCCCCGATTTATTTTTGGCTAATTGGAGATTATGGAACCTATGATAAAAACATTCATTACAACAATCGTCATTTTCGGCAACTCATTCAAAAAAATGCACAAAATTACCGCACAGGTATTCATCCTTCTTTTGGTTCTCAGAAGCATCAAGACCTTGTTGACAAAGAAATTAATCGGTTAGAAAAGGTCACCCAAAAACGCACCACAAGAAGCAGACAACACTTTTTGATGTTGCAATTTCCTCAAACCTATCAACGCCTAGTTAACCTAAGCATTCAAGAAGATTATTCCATGGGTTATGCCCGCCATTTAGGTTTTAGAGCAAGTATAGCCACTCCTTTTTTTTGGTATGATTTAGAAGCGGAAAAAGCAACAAACTTGCTAATTTTTCCTTTTCAATTGATGGATGTCACCTTTAATTCTTACCTCAAACTTTCCCCTGAACA
The DNA here is from genome assembly GCF_026000115.1 of Aureispira anguillae. Classification (GTDB taxonomy): domain Bacteria; phylum Bacteroidota; class Bacteroidia; order Chitinophagales; family Saprospiraceae; genus Aureispira; species Aureispira anguillae. The sequence goes on along the minus strand of NZ_AP026867.1, from coordinate 37,871 downwards.
AGTGCTAGAACAAGCACTTCCTGTTATTAACAATACAAAAAAGGTGGGAGGGCATTTAATCAGTATTTGGCACAACAGTTCTTTGTGTGAAGCTTGGCAATGGAAACAGTGGCGTACTGTTTATGAACACATTATTGTAGCAGCCAGCCCAAAAACGAAATAGATTAATGAGATAATTCTATCTGATCTTGAACCTGCTCTGCTATGGTTCTATCCATCCCTATTTGGTCGGCAAATTTGTATAACTCTTCCCTATTCATTTTTCTTTTTTTCACCTTTATAGCAATTTCTAGGGTATAGTCCTGCGCTATTTGGAATAGCTTTTTTTGTTTTGGGAGATCTAAACCAAACATTTCGGCAAAGACTTGTAGCTTATTCTGTTCTTTTTTATCAAAAGAATTGTCGGTAAGTGCTACTGCGGCAACAATAAGAAAAATTGTAGCACGGGCAGCTTGACTAACTTGCTCACAATCCGAAGCGGTCAGAAAAGGCGCTTGCATCAAATCACTTAACCGCCCCATTTTATCGTTTAGAAAATGCTCAAAAAACAAGCGTTCTTTTTCTTCAATTCGACCATCTATCCGAGCCATCTCAACCAGCATTCTAGACATAATTTTCTTGTCATAATCTACGGTTAATGGATGTTGTCGGATATAAACCTCAAAAGCAGAAAATTGAGTTGCCAAATGCCAGTTGCCCGTTGTTTCTATATAAACAATTTCGTCTGTAATTTCTTCAAAAGCATGAACCACAGCCGCCTCAATCTCCTTGGTAGAAAACTGAACCAATGCTGCCTTATCTTCTGCGGTAATTGTTGAATGGGCTTGACTGTCCTTCGAGTTCTTTTTTTTGCGTCTAGTCAATGCTCTCAATAAGAGCGAACGCATTTCGGTAGGTTTTTTGACCATCCGACCAAACTTTTCAGAGCTTTGCATTTTTTCTATGACTACCTCACTTTCGAATTCCTGTTCCTCAATCGAAAAAGTACAATGTATTTTATTTCCATTTTGCACCTTTTCTACTAAATATGGCTTAATTGACTTATAGGTCAGTTCTATCATGATATTTGACTTAATCCTTGTCCGATCTAAACTTTGGGTCTTTTGATATGTCTTCTGAGCTCATCGTGACCATCATCAGAACCATTTTTTTCCTTCTTTTTTGCAGCTTCTTCTTCTTCCTTTTGCCCTTCCAATACGATTTGAAAATTATTAACAATGGCTCCAATAACAAGATTAATCAAAAGATAGGCAGCAATAATCATCCAAGAAACGTGATAAAAAGTAATCACGCCATTCGAAGCAGCAGGAACACTGCCTTTGATTTCTTGATTAGATAGCAAATTATATCTCAAATCTGTCCAATCCTCTCCTGTTAATATCCGAAATAAGGTAAAAAATGCCTCTCCCAAATCCCCATAAGGATCAGGATTGCTTGCCGTTAATTTGATGTGTTCTGAATTTTGGTAGTCGGGATTCCGAAAAAGTGTCACGCCAATAATGGCGTAAATATACATAATCAATAAAAAGAGCACCGCAATATAGGAAAGAGAGCGAATAGACTTAATCAAAACGCCGATCAACAACTGAAGTTCTCCAATAGCACGAATAGAACGAGTGAGTTGTACTACTCTCAAAATTCTTAAGGTAGACATGATATTTTTTTGTTCGGCACTGCTCTCCAATATTATATCTGCTACTTCGGGAATAACCCCAATAACTAAAATAAAAATATCAAACCAGTTCCACCAATCTTGTACATACTCCTCGGTTGTTCTTCTTCCTGTCCAACGAATAATGATTTCTAAGAAAAAGATAAAGAGAATAGAAAGCTGAATAATACGGATAGAATCAGGAGCATTATCATAGGTCTGCACACCTATCAATAATCCATTCAAGATAATTAAAAACATGATTCCAACTGTAAACCATTTATTGTCTACAATTTGCCTTGCTAGAAGTCTGTACTTTGATCTATTTTTTCCCATATCCAATATTCAGCATATTTACACTAAAATAATGCGTTCACAAGTATAAACATAAACATCCTTTTTCACAAAAAGAAAGCAGATAAAATCAAGTAGTAAATAGTAGTTTTTCGTATAAAAAAAAATCCCACAAACTTTTTAGTTTGCGGGACATTTATAGAGGTCGGAAGCGGATTCGAACCGCTGTAGGAGCTTTTGCAGAGCCCAGCCTAGCCGCTCGGCCACCCGACCATCGTTCCTTGATGGAATGCAAATATAGTGTCTTTTTTTTAGATTGCAAATTTCATGCTTCTTTTTTTTGAACTTATTTCAAACAATCAAGCTAAATAGCTCATTATCAATGAAAATATTTTTTATTTTTTTTGCCAATCAATTTCCTCTACTAATTCATCAAAAAATTTCTGATAATCGACCAATCTTTGTGGAGCGTCATTTCTATTATAAATTATTTTTTGTCCCTGCTCTGTTTTTAAGCTGGTGATACAAACAGGAAAGTCTATAATGCCAAGCCCCTTAACAGGATATTTATTGCCCAAATCATGATACCCAATTAAATCCGCTTTTTGGAGTAATTTTGTCAACAATTCTTTGGGGATGGTTGCCTGGTATTGCCCCATAAATTCTACATTCTTCTTTCCATGATAAGTGGCGAAACCATTGGCATAGAACTTAACCTCATAATAGGGACAATTGCCATAACAAGTTGTTCGCTCTAAGGAAGCCACTAAAAGCGACTCATCAATCTGTTGAGCGGTACTTGCTGTTCCTATAAATAGAAACAATAGAAAAAATAGTAGGTTTTGCATAGTCCCAATGAATCTATTTTAAAGAAGTTGTTTAAAAATGGAATTACTTTGTGAGTGCTTCGCAGTTTTGTTGATAATGAGTACTAATTTTTAGATAAACAAGGCATGAGCATAGCGAACTGCGCAGGCTTATAGCTAGAGCTATAAGCGTTAAGCATATTTTCTTCATAGCAGCGCTATGGAGAAAATTTTTAACGCAGAGTAGCTAGAAATTAGCTTTCATTAGTGATGTAAGGCTATTCTTAAACAACTTCAATATTAAAGATGCGACAATAACATTATATCATCGCATCCTCAAAGTTATACTATATATCAATGTACTTTCTCCCTAACTAAACCTTAAGGTTAGGATCATTAGGATCAAAGTCATCCTTAATGTCACCAGGCATAGGAAAATCAGGGTTGTCCATATCGTCTGGAAAATCAGGAATATCAATTGCATCTACATCATGTACATGTACCTCTTCCCCATTATCATTAACAATAGGATCGTCAAAATTCTCGACCACTTCAGGTTCATAGTTCTCAACAATAGGAGGCGTTGAAGGGCTAGGAACTGGCGCATTCATAGATTTATTAAAATCAATATCTACTCCACCAACAGGCTGCATAAACTCGTTCATAAGTTGATTCAACCTAAAGGCAATATCATCTGCATTGGCTCCGTAACTTAATTCTTCTTTCAACTGCATCAATTTCATGGTAGATTTCATGCGCTCAGCAGATTCCACTTGAGCGTTCTTTTGCTTAATCCCATCAATTTGTTGTTGTAGTTTTACTTTGGCAGCTTCTTCTCTAGCCACCACCATATCACGAGCAGAACCACTGATGAACGTTTCGATTGCTTCTACCATAGAGTTGAGAATTTTGTGTACAACTCTAGCCGAGAAACCACCCAAGAAGGCCAACAATGGCTTATAAGTCATAAAACCACCCAACTCTCTTGATTTGGTCATATTATTGGCAACATCGCTAACGTCTTCTCCCAATATTTCTGGCGATACAAAAATAAATTGCGCCAAAATAACACCAGAAACGATCCCCAAAACAAATCGAATCCAATAGATAGAATCATATTTAGGATCGTAAGAGTTTTTAGTAATGTATTTATAAACTTCAAACAAAGCATAAAAGGAAGCCCCTAAGGCTGCCATACAAATGATGACCAACTCATTGTAAACAAAAGCAAGCCCTTCGTAAGAAAGAATATCACCATTTACACTGATCGAATCAACTTCCTTGGCAAAGAACAAGCCCAAAAATGTCAGCAAACAAAACATGGTAATCATGTTTAACCGACGTACCAACGGAACAGGACCTAACAACCCAAATAGACCTTTGCGTTTATTGGTCTCCATCAATAACACAGTTGCAGGAGTCGCTGGTGCAATCACTCTTGCCAATTCTCTATGCAAATCTCCAATTAGCGCCATATTGAGCGATCGAGGATCCAATTGCTCTACATTTCCTGCTTTTATTTCATGGTTTAACTCATGTGCAATAGCATTTAAATCCGACATTTGCTTGAGTATATGCGATGGGATTGTTTTTCCCTGCGATTGTGCATAACGCACCATTGTCTCGCATTCTTCCAAGGTTTTTGTTTGATTTCTAAATGAGATAATATCCTCTAATGATTTAATTTGTTGTTTTGCCATGTTCTTTTATCTTTGGTCGATAGATTGTTTATAGTGGGTAACCTGCTTGGTTAGAGATAGAAATACACGGTAGGATAAATACAATATGCCTTTCCTCCCCTGCCTCAAGACTAGCTAAAATAACTTATTTTACAAGCCTTAGCCCCAATTGGTTTAAGGTAAATATATTATAAAATTTGTACTTTTCTAAAGTAAAAGTTTTTTTTATCAAAAAATACCGTACTTTTGCAGAGCTAAAATATGATTTAGAATATCTTGATTAGTAATCAATACAAAACATTAAACAAAAATGGGTGTCTACCTAACAAAAGAAAAAACTGCTGAAATTTTTACAAAATACGGTGGTTCTGCGAAAAATACAGGTTCTACAGAAGGACAAATTGCATTACTTACTTTTCGCATTCAAAATCTTTCCGAGCATCTAAAAGCAAACCACAAAGATCATTCTACTAGACGTTCTTTGTTGAAAATGGTTGGTCACAGACGTTCTCTTTTGGGATATTTGGCTGGCAAAGATGTTGTAAAATATCGTGAGCTTATTAAAGAGCTAGGTATAAGAGATGTTCTTGGTAAGAACAAATAAGAATAATATAAAAAAGTTTGAAAGTGCTTCGGAACCGAAGCACTTTCTTTTTTTAGAATAGTGTGCTGCCCAATATTGAATTGGTCGCATATTGGGCTTAGCCCCAAGCTTCAGTAATTAAAAAAGCTGTCGCATTTTTGGATGACGTGATATGTAAATGGCATATCATGATGGATAATATTACTTAAAACTTAAAATTTTACCAACATGGGTAAACAAACACCAACAGCTGTGTCCAAAGTAATTTCTGGACAAGAAATTACATTAGAAAGTGGCAAACTAGCTGCTTTAGCAGACGGATCAGTTGTATTGCGCCACGGAAATATGTGGCTACTAGCAACCGCTGTATCTGCACTAGAAGCAAAGCCTGATCAAAGCTTTTTTCCTTTAACTGTTGAATTTCGTGAAAAATTTTCGGCAGCTGGGCGTATTCCTGGCAACTTTTTTAAGCGTGAAGCACGTTTGTCGGATAGCGAAATCCTAATTTGTCGCTTGATTGATCGTGTTATTCGCCCAATGTTTCCTGATGGTTACATGAACGAAACACAAATCTTTGTGTATTTGATCTCTGGTGATAAAGAGATTTTGGCAGATGCTTATGCAGCTTTTGCGGCCTCTGCTGCCCTAGTTGCTTCTGAAATTCCTTTCGAAAATCCTATTTCTGAAGTACGTGTAGCTCGTATTGATGGAGAATTCGTAGTTAACCCAACTAGAACGGTTCTAGAAGCTGCTGATATGAACTTTATTGTAGGTGGTACAATGGACAACATCGCAATGGTTGAGGGTGAGGCGGATCAATGTTCTGAGGCAGAATTAATTGAGGCGATCAAATTTGGTCATGAAGCGATCAAAGAGCAATGCCAACTGCAACTAGACTTGCGTGCTGCTTTAGGTATTACTGAAAATAGAGCTACAGAAGAGCAACCTTCTAATCCTGAATTGGAAGCTGAAATCAATGCGGCTACTACTGATAAAATTTACGCTATTGCCAAAGGTTCTCTTAGCAAAAAAGAGCGTAAAGATGGCTTTTCTCTAATCAAAGATGAGTTGAAAGAAAACTTGTTGGAGAAATATGGAGAAGAGTATATGGCAGAAAATGACAAATTTGTTAGCGAATACTTCTACAACAACATGAAAAATACCATCCGTGAGATGGTTATGGCTGAAAAGGTTCGTTTGGATGGTCGTCAACCCGATCAAATTCGCCCAATTTGGTGTGAGGTAAATTCACTGCCTTCTCCTCATGGTTCTTCTATTTTTAATAGAGGTGAAACTCAGGCTTTGGCTACGGTTACCTTAGGTTCCAAATTGGATCAGCCTATGGTTGATACGGCAATGGATCAACGTTATGATAAATTTTTCTTGCATTATACCTTCCCTCCTTTCTGTACCAATGAAGTGAAACGTGTAGGTGGTGTATCTCGTAGAGAAGTTGGGCATGGTAATTTGGCTCGTCGTTCTTTAGAGATGGTTTTCCCAGCGGATTATCCTTATACGGTACGAGTAACATCTGATGTATTAGAATCAAATGGTTCTTCTTCTATGGCATCTGTTTGTTCTGGCTCTATGGCCTTAATGGATGCTGGTGTTCCAATCAAGGCTCCTGTATCTGGAATCGCAATGGGATTGATTTCTGACGGAGATCGTGCTGTTGTTTTATCGGATATTTTGGGTGATGAGGATCACTTAGGAGACATGGATTTTAAAGTAACGGGTACTTCAGATGGTATCTGTGCTTGTCAGATGGACATCAAAATTGATGGTTTGGATTATGATCTTTTGGCTACTGCATTAGAGCAAGCTCGTGCAGGTCGTTTGCATATCCTTGGATTGATGAACGATACCATTCCTACGCATAACGAAGACCTCAAACCTCATGCTCCTCGCATTGTTCGCTACGAAATTCCTGGTGACAAAATTGGAGCAGTTATCGGACCTGGTGGTAAAATTATCCAAGGTATCCAAGCAGATACTGGTGCTACAATTACCATTGAAGAAGAAAACAAAAAAGGAATTGTCTTTATTTCTGGTGTGGGCAAAGAAACCGTTGATGCAGCCTTGGCGATTATCAAAGGAATTGCTGCTGAAGCAGAAGTAGGCGAACAATATGATGCAAAAGTAGTTAGCATTATGCCTTATGGTGCTTTTGTTGAATTTATGCCTGGCAAAGAGGGCTTATTGCACGTTTCTGAGATTTCTTGGGCTAGAATTGAGAATGTAGAAGATGCAGTAAGTGTTGGTGATGTGCTAAAAGTTAAACTATTAGCGATTGATGAGCGTACTGGCAAATACAAACTTTCTCGTAAAGTCCTAATGGACAAACCTGAAGGTTATGTAGAGCGCCCTCGCAAACCTCGTCAAGATAGAGGAGATCGCAATGGCAACAAAGGTGGTTACAAAAAACACAACAACAGAAACTAGTTTGCTGAACTAGTCGAATATATTGCGAGCAGTCTTTTTTTTAATCATAGTCCGTTGATTGTTAAAAAGACTGCTCGCTTTTTTATCTTAGATCAAATAATCTTTATTTTGTACGAGTTAACCAATATTCAGACGAAACTAGATAAAAACCAATGGATTTATACAAATTAATAGCAGCTTCATTTTCTTTTTTTACACGGAGTTTAAATTGAAGTTTGGGGATTGTTTTTCTATACAACATCATTGTTTGTTCCAAGAATATCTTACCGAATCCTTTTCTCCGATGCATGGGAGCTATCACAAATTGAATAATCTCTCGTTGTATCTCATGCGCACTGACAACACAAACGCCCACTATTTTATCTTTCCAAACCAATACCGTTATTTGTTCATCTTGAATATTTCGAACAAGTACTTTGGGGCTAGCTGCTCCAAATTCTTCCAATAAATTCTGGATAATAATTTGTTCCGAAATACGATCAACAGCTAAACGCACTGTTAATTCTTTAGTCTCGGATAATTTAATTATATCCGTATAATGCCACTCTTGATAAGTTTTACTCTGTTCAAATAATAAATCTACCATGAAAGGAATCAAATCTGCTTCTTTTTCTTGAAGACAAATTCTTATAGAAGTTCTTGTATATTTATCCCACACTTGAACAAAATAGGACAACAAGTTTTTTTTTATAATTTGGTTCGTTGCATATAACTCTAATTCTACTAAATTTCCTGTACCAACAGGAAAATATCGAATAAACCCAACTGTTTCATTTTCTATTATTGCCAAATACCAATCGTTAGGATTAACCTCCTTAAAATAATCTACCTCATCCTTCAAATCAACTTCCTCTCCATAAGAAGCTTCTAATAACGATGCTATTTTATTAAGTTGCTCTTCATTATTAATTGGTTGTATTGTCATCATTTTAGAATTATTCGTTCTAGGATTCGTGTTGGGTTCGGTATTCTGTAAGGATAGTCTCTAGTATGTGCAACATGCCAATTATTGATGATTAGCACATTTTTCTTTTTTTAGCAAATACCCTTCTCTTTCTGATAAAGAAAAGGAATTGGTAACAATCAACAAAGTATCTCGGAAACTTTCTGCTCCATCCGCTAGTCTAAGCAACAAGAATTCTTATGCTAACTCAATAAATTGGTTATAAGAGACTTTTGCTAACTTGACAAAATCTTTTTTTGCCAATCAAGAGCCTGATAAAGCTGTTCTTGGGTCATAACCGCAACTAGGTTTTTGATATAAATTAATAGATGTTCCCATTACATCAGGTCGATAATCAAAGCAACGATATCTAAATTCACATTCTTGGCAGCCTTCTATTTTATCTTTATTACTCTTGGAACATAGGATTTGCCAAAAGATCTGCTAAACGATGTTCTTTCATATCAATCAGTAACAGGTTTCCTTGCATAAAATTATTATATGAGAAGATTATCCATCAAATCAATCGCCATCATCAGGATTGGTTAGAATTGTTATAGAAAAATAGGTCGAGATATTATTATTTAAATGCTCATACAAATCCCCTATTGCTTGGTAAATAGCTTCAACCTCTGCTGTGTTAGCGGATAAATCTTCTTCTAGTGTTAGCGTTCTAGCATTTATTAAAGATTCGATGGTTTGAATTTGTGTTGTAATATCAGTAGTAGCCGTTCCATCATTCACCAAATAGGCTAAATAACTTCCAATCCCTTTGTTTTCATCGCCAAAAATCTGCTGGATGCCCTTCAAATTGTATAGAATTATATCCCATGAAAAATGCGCATAAGGGCTTTCTAAATATTCCGTATGAATCAAGCCATCCGCACTTTCCTTTCCTAAGGCTTTGCCAATTTTTTTACGTGCCATTGTTTGACTCATGTGAATCAATACATTGCTAAAGTTTCCAATTCCTCCCTGAGTACTATTATCAGTAGCCATACTAATTTGATGTGCATAGTCTGATTTCCATTGCTTATAGATTTGCGCTATAATCGCTTTGGTATTTTTAATACAAGCCAACAGATAAGCGGCTCTCCTAAGCTTAAAATTAGCCGTCTGATATTGATCCAAAACAACCTGTTGGTTCTTATTCGCATCAAAAAGAAGATATTCTATGCTCGCTAAGCCTTTTGTATAAGAACTTCTCCCTGCAATATAAGAAGAGTCAATTAACACGGTATCGGCAATTGCATTTTCAATATAAGTGGCACTAATTGGTGTATTATCCAACTGGAGATAACGATAGGCTTCTCTGCCAGGTCCAAAATAAAGCAATTCTACTGCCGACCAACTGCGCATGGTCGATTTCCAAGCATCTTGTACCACAACCAAACTTGTAGCTGTAGGACTTCCAATAAAATGATTACAAGCAACTTCTAATGCTTGATTTTTTGCCAACAAGTCTTCATAACTAGGCAATACATAATCATTGACGATACCTTCTAACAGCTGTTGTTTATCAAAATCTTGTTGTTTTTTGCAGCTGCCAAAATTCATGATTACAAAAAACAAGGCTAGCATTATTGGCACTAATTTATACATAAGCAATCTTTTAAAGTGATTTTACAAATAAAATGAGCTGTTGGCGCTCCTCTGCTGACATTTTGCGGAAAGCTTCCTTAGATGCTTCTCCTTCTCCACCATGCCACAGAATTGCCTCTTCTAGATTTCGAGCACGCCCATCGTGCAAAAACTCTGTGTGCCCATTTACCGTTTCTACCAAACCAATCCCCCACAAAGGAGCCGTTCGCCATTCTTGCCCATTGGCTAAAAATTCGGGGCGGTTATCTGCCAACCCTTCTCCCATATCGTGCAACAATAAATCAGTATAAGGATAAATGGTTTGGTTGGACAAGGCACTAAATTTAGGATGTGTGCCTGTGGTATATTTTTGTACATGGCATTTTTGGCAATTGGCTTGTAGAAATAGAGCTTTGCCCTTCAAAACTTCTTGGTCATCCCAATCTCTACGCCCAGGAACCGCCAAGGTGCTAGAATATAATTCTACACGATCCAACACTTGTTCGTCCAATTCATAACCATCACTATTGTTTCCGTTTGGAGCAGCCTGACAATCGGGTTGTAGGTTGGTGTGATTTTCATTTCTAAATAAAGAAGAAGTAATACCGATGTCACCAACAAAAGCACCAGCCACCTGTTGGCGTACATTAGGATGTCCAGATTTCCAGCCAAAACGACCTAAGTCCATTGTGTGAGTTTCTTGATTGTATACATAATTGGCTTTTCCTGAAATTCCATCAGCATCTAAATCTTGCTCATCAATGTAAGCCTCTATAGCAGAAATTTCAATGGCATCCAACAAGCCCATACCCACCATTTGATTGGCAACACGAGGTGAGATCAGAACGTTATTATCCATTGCTCCATAAGCTAAATCGTGAAAGGTATAAGTTGGCTTACGCAAAGAATAAGTTGTGCCATCTGCATAAGCTCCTACTTCTTCGACATAATGAATTTCAAAATTCCCCTCTCCATTAATGCCATTAATTGCGCCAGGGCTAAATTGCCCCCCATAAATTGGTTCATCTAAAGGACCACCATTGGCATCGGTTCCAGGTATACTCAATCGAATTAGCATACCATGTCCAAATACTTCCCCAAACTCAGGCGTTCTGCCTCTCCCATCTTTAAAGTGACAACCAGAACAGGCCGTTTCATTAAATAAAGGCCCCAAACCATCACGCCCTGTAGTAGATGCAACAGCCGTTACCCAACTTTGATTAAAAAAAGAATTTCCAGTCGTAAATTGTAAGGCTTCCATGCCTTTTAAATTGGGAGCCGAAAAGCTAAATGCATTTCTAGAGGCATTAAAAAAAGTCGTTTCTCCTCCCGAATACTGCTCTCCTTGTTCGGCGTATAAAATAGTTTCTTTTTGGCAAGCGGAAAAACTAATTGTAATAATCAGTGCTATTATAATAAAGTGAAGTTGTTTTTTCATAAGTATCATTCATTAACTCATAAGCAAGTGTATAAAACGCTTAGTTACTTACTAAAATTAAAAAGCTCAGCAACCATTTTGGCTGCTGAGTTGGAAAAATTCCGTAATACATTTAAACTATTATTAATCAGGCAAATCAGTACTTATGGTCAAGCCCAAAGCAGTTGCAGCCTCTGCAATCTTATCCCCTTGTTCTTGCAAAGCTGTTATTGCTTGTAAAACAGGACCATTATCATTAACGTTTTCTTCTGTTACGGTCTTATCAAAAGGCGCTGGAATGGCATTTACTTTCCCCATTGCCTTCGTGTTTGCTGTGGTTAATTCAGTTCCTTTGGTAGCATCTACAGCCGTTAATAGCATTACGATAGAGTAAGCACTATTTCCAACCGTTGTACCTGAAGGACGAACATAAGTTCCCAACAATACATTGCTAATTCCTTGTGCATTGGTGATAATATCACGATCGGTATTATCAGCAAAACAAGAATGTTCATCTTCTTGAGGATTGTCTACTGCATTAGCTTCTAATGCTGTAAACATACGCTCTCCTGCCAATTCAGATTTGCTCAATACACCAGCTCCAGTCAAAATTTTAGTCAAGGCTTCATCCGCTGTTAAACCTTCAAAATAGGTTCTATAAGAACCACCTTCTGCCCAGTCTGCTTTTAATATTGCCAAATCATCAATGATTAATTGTGCACAAGCTTTGATGTATTGACCACGACGGTCATAGTTAGCACTGGTACTTGTATAATCTGTATAAGAGCGATTTCCTCCTTGTCCTACATTGGTGTTTACATCCAAGAAATCTTGTCCCCACAACAAGAATTCAATAGCATGATAACCAATGCTAATATTTTTTTCACCACCTTGCTCATTTGCTCCTGCCAAAACGGTAGCAGTGATATTTGGATAAGCTACCAAATCGTGAATAATACCCGTATTTACAGTAGCTGTTCCTGCACTATTTAAGGTGTAATCAATATAGTTTTCATCCAATGGCCAAGCATTTAAAGCTCCTTCTGGTCCATCTGCATCGTCAATTGGTCCATCATAAAAACGGTAGGCTTCTGTTTGTCCATAAGGCTCTCTAGCTGCCTTCCAAGCCGCTTTAGCAGCATCAAAAGTAGCTTGTGTAGGCGTTGAAACCAAGCTATTGATTGCTGTTTGCAAGCTTACTGCTTTATCGTAAGAGTCTTCATAACTAGCGTGTACAATATCACAATAGTTTTTAACTACATTGGTTTTTAAGTCTGCATTAGGATCTACATTTTCTGGGGTACAAGCCGTCCACAATAACATAGTAGCTCCGCTTAATAGGAGGGTATTTTTTAAGTTTTTCATCTGTACAATTATTAAGATTAAGTCTAAATAAATAGAATATGCTGCAAATGTAGTTTTCTAAAACTTAAAAACAAAATTTATTTGGATTAAATCTAAATAAATTTTAATACCTTATTTATACCACTGCTTTTTTAGTTTTTTAGTTCGCTATGCTCATGAGACAGTTAACAAAAACATAAAAAAGCAGTGCCTTCACTTTTATAGCTTTGGCTATAAGCATGCCCAGTTCACTACGTTCATGTACCAATTTGATAATCAGTCTTTTAATATCTTGGTTAACAAAAAAACCTATCTTACTGATTATCAAATTGATACGATTTTATAGCAGAGTAATGTTATAAACAACTAAGTGTTATTTTTTTAAGCTAACAATAGCATATTCTCGATCTACAAACTCCCCTGTTTTGCTTTTGACCAATTCTGTTTTATCTATAATATCGATCAATCTAAAAGAAGTTTGCTGAATCAATTTCAAGACAGTATTATTGTCGTACAATTCAAACTTATACTTTGCAAAAGGCAACTGTTCTACAAAGCGTTTTTGAGCAAAAGTAATGTGGCACTGCCCATTGGGTTTTAATACTCGATAAAGTTCATTTAATAAGGCAAGTGGCTGTTCCCAAAAATAAATCGTATTTACGGTAAATATTCGATCAAAAGAGGCTGCTCCAAACGGGATATTGGTGCCATCATACAAATGAAAAGAAGCTACTTTTCCACTAATAAAACGACTATTAATTCGCTCTGCTTCTTCCTTCATCAAGGGAGAAATATCCAAACCGCAATAGGTTAAGTTTTTGGCTTGTTTTAATACATTGCTCAAATGCTCAGCATTACCGTGGCCTAACTCCAAAATAGACTGACCATCGGACAAACCCATATCATTGACGGTGCTCAAGGTCATATTTATGTTGGTTTCATTCATCAATTTGGCGACATCCCGACCATGTCCGCCACTAGGGCAACTCAACTGATTTGCCAGCTCTTCCAATTCTTTTTCAGATAATTCTAGTTTCATATTTATTCTATTGATGTTCTTTAACTGCTAAAAATCAAGCAGTACTGTAATTCAAGAAATACCATAATCTACTAATGAAGACAATAAATTAGGTTTTATACTATTCAACCGAATACTTACTATTTTGTTGACTTGAGCCTTTTGATAAATTATATTAGCATTCTTTGTCTTAATCTCCAGTGTTTCCCCATTTAAGCATAATTGTGCTTTATTAGAATCATATACCGACAGCATTTCATGTTGCAACTTTTCCAAATCATAAGTTGTCCAAATATCAACTTGACGAATTCCCAAGGCTTTATTTTTATGCTCTGTCGCATTCTTTTCAGGCAATTTATGCGGCTTATAATCTGACATTACAAAGGGTAATTGAGAAGATGAAGGAACAAATAATTTCCATTGTAAGAGTGCTCCAAAAACATCTTTTCTTTTTAAATGATACAATTTGGACACCTTCTTTTTTACTCGTTCATGTTGTTTTTCTATATCCTTGGCATAGATGGAATAATCTAAAAAAAGATCGTTGGACAGTGCATAAGCTCCTATCCTTCTATAAAAATTTCCCAAGACATATAGTAATTTGCTTTTTGCTAGGAGTTTTAATAAAAATGGAAATTTAGTAGTGTCTACCAATTCAATAAAGCTCTGATCTTGGAAATAAATCATGGCATTGTAAGCATTTTCCATTTGAGTGCCATAATAAACCTTAAAGCCTGCCCTTCTAAATACATTAACACACGCTTCCAAATCATCTACTCGAATTAAAACATGATCTAGTCTTTCCATTATTTTCTAAATCTAAAAGGTTCACAGATCAACCGCAAGACAAAAATTCTTCCCATTGCAACAGATCGGCTACCACTACCTCCGCCATGAGCAGTGGAAGTCCCTAGCTGATTAACCACTTGTACGTCCAATATATTTTTTATCCCTACCGTAATTGATAGTGCTTTTTTAAAAAATCGCTTCGTTACATTAAAATCCATTAAGCCATAACCATCCATTGTATTTTGTACAATTTCTGTTTCTTGCGTCATGGGATTGGTCAAAGCAACATAACGAATTTGCTTGTCGTAATCCCTACGAAATAGCGACAACATCAAATCTATCTTCTTAAAATGGTAAGTGATTTCTTGGCTTAATTCAAGGGTATACTGAAATGGCTTGACTTGTTCGCTGTAGTCCTTATTTAGACTATTATAATGACCAATCAGTGTTGCTCCTAATTGAATGGTTAGCCCCTTATGTTGGTATTTTATTTTGCTGTTGATTCCCCAGTTTTGATAGTTGTCTAAATTAAAATAAGCATACTGGTTCGATTGACTATTCATGACATAATTCCCCAAGCTGTCTAATTCATAACTAAATAAAGCAATTTGCTGATCGATATAATTGTAAAAACCATTGACCTCCAAATTGGCTAAATGCCCTCCTTTATACACTTTGCTGTGCGACCAACCTAAACTAAGGTTGTGGGCATACTCTGGGTTGAGATTAGGATTGCCTTGAATATTGTGATTGATGTCTACAAAATTTAGATACAACTCCTTCAGGGATGGCGTTCGAATACCTCTGGCATAGGAAAACCGAAGATTCATACCGTCCATTATATTCCATTTAAGACCGATAGAATAAGTAATTGGGATGAGTTTCATTGTGCTATAAGCTACTCGAATTCCAGCATCTATATTTAATGGAGTAATTGGCTTATAACGTAGATTAACAAAGGCGGCAAAATCACCTAACCTAGCATTATTATCAGCAATACGAGCCCCTGTTGTATAATCATAACGAATATCTATGCCTGTCTTAAAATCGATTTTTTGGTGGTATTGGCTGGCCAAAGTAAGTCGAATATTCCAAGCCTGAAAAGAAGTTGTATCTGAATCTATTGAATCTAATTGATCTGGAGCAGGATTTTCGTTCATAGAACGGAAATAAGCATTTTTGGCACGCTGATAATCATTAAAAGCGACCAAAGCATCTAAATAGTATTTTTTTTTGGTATCTAAATAACCTAATGCTGCTATACTATGATCCTGTGTTATGGTAATAAAATCATAATCTTTAGCATAAGAAAGGCTAGGAAACGCTGCCAACTTAATAATCCCTCGATCCTCTATTTTTTCGTTCAAGTAATTCAGTTGATAAGTCAGACTAATGGAAGTAGAAGGAATGTTATAATTCAGGCGGCCTCCTATGGCATGTTGTTGTTTGGGATTCCAAGTTTGACTACGAAATGTATCGAGCGAAAAGCCATTAAAATGACTAAAATTATAATTTACATCTGCTGCAAAATTTTTCCAACGCCCCCCTAGTGCCAAACTCGTATTATATTGTTGATTGCTTTGTATTTGCCCAAGTACTCGAGCATTCCATGTTTCCTCTTTTGTCTTTTTGGTAATAATATTAATCGTTCCCCCCAAGGCATTGGTTCCATAAACAACCGACATAGCATTCTCTATAATTTCTATGCGTTCAATGTCCTGTACTTGGATTCTATCTAAATCTAGATTGCCATCACTGCGACCAATCATAGGCACCCCATTCATTAAGATTTTGATGTGCTTGCCTTCCAAGCCATTCATGGTCATGGAGGTTCCCAATACAGGATCGTGAGCAATGCGAATATTAGCTTCTTGCTGAAAAACCTCTGTCAAATTGGTTGCTGCTCGTTTGACAATCATTTCTTGGGTTATTACTCGCACGGGCAAGGTAGAGGTCTTTACTTCAGTAGGGCTATACTGCCCTGTAACGACCACTTCTTGGTCAAAAGAAACAGAAAGCGGAATACTATCTAAGGATTCTTGTGCCAAGATTTGATGGGTTAACAATAAGAACAAGAGTAGCTTTTTCATAGCTAAAAGAACGATAAATAGAAGTGGCTAAAAATGAAGTTGATTAAGAATAGCCTTATATCGCTAATGAAAGCTAATTTCTAGCTACTCTGCGTTAAAAATTTCCTCCATAGCGCTGCTATGAAGAAAATTTTTGCCTTGTTTATCTAAAAATTAGTACTCATTATACTTACGTGAGTTCGCCATAGGCTCAGTTCAACAAAACTCCATTTTTAAACAACTTCAATCAATATTTTTAGCCACTCCCGTCAATAATTTAATTTAATTTCTCTAACTGAGCAATGATTTTACGCCATTCGCCTAGTTCAGGAATCCCTGGTTTGCGCTGCCCAAAACAATATAAGATTTGATTCCCCTCTTTATCAAACAACTCCAAACTCGTTACTATACCATCACTGGTATATTTTTTAACGACCCAAGCTTCATCAATTGCCTCCAACTTAAGGTGCAAGTTAAAGTTAGGATCTAGCACATTATACCAACCATTCATTTCTACGGTCTTGTGGATGTGACCAGAATAAATTTGCAAACATGATTTATTGCCTAGAAAAACCATAATTGGCGTTTGGTTAGCAACTGCCAACTCTAATGTTTTAACAATTTCATGCTTCTTAACTTGATAAGTTGTTCCTTCTGGAGCCAAGCAAAATGCTTGTTGGCGGGTTAGGTTATGCTTGCGCAATAAGCCAAAGAAATCGTGCGTATCTTTCATGTTTAACCAAGCCGTCTGAAAGGCTCCCAAGTCCATATTGGCATCTGTTTTGGCAGAAGGAGTAACCGTTTCAGGCATTTTTTCTACCCCAGTGGTTGCTCTATTCTCTTGGTTATATTTTTTGACCAAAGCATGATAGGCTTCTAAGTTAGAAGCTGGGGTAGTATAAATTTTGTGGATGGCATTTCCAAATTTATCAAAAATCTGAATGCTATGCAGTTGGCGTTTTCCAGCGGTAAAAATAGCAGCATATACATGCGCCCAATCGCTCATAAAATACCGCAAATCGATAATTTCATTGTGTGTAATCCCCATTGGAGCCTTTCTCATAAAGCTCACATTGTCATAAATCCCTTTGGTTTCATGAACAGCATGTTCATTTCTGGTTAATGCTATGACTCGCCCCAGTTCCTTCATATCCTGTAGGACACCTTTAAAGTTATCTCCTAAGTAAGTCAATTGGTCAACTGTTGAAATCTCTAACAATTCCATTTCTGATACTTCCAAGGCTACCGCAATATCACGAATTCTAGCTTTGGGATGTGCTGTTTTATAATCGTTGTAACGATCCTTTAATGTGATTGTTTCCATTGTTGTTATAGTTTTACCTTTTGTTTTTAGTCCTAAAGGTTTTAAAATAGTAGATGTGAAGTTTATATGTTTGAGGTGCTCAAACTTACTTACTAATAAGTAGAGACCTGCAAGCAGTCAAAAATAGGATGCTCTTGTATAATGGAAGAAACCCCAAAAGCCTTCATAATCCAATCTGGCGTGAGTGTTTCTTCTGGCTTGCCTACCGCCAATAATTTTCCTTGTTTTAATAAGGCAATTTGAGTAGCATAACGAGCTGCCAAATTCATATCGTGCAAAATCGTCAAAACAACCAAACCATGTTTTTGTACTCGATCCTGCAATAATTCCAATAAGATGTGCTGATAGGCAATATCTAAGTTAGAAGTTGGCTCGTCTAGTAATAATAATTTGGGGTGTTCTGGACTGCTTTCCCATACTTGCGCCAACACTCGAGCAATATGCGCCCGTTGTTGCTCTCCCCCCGAAAGCGTTGTAATATCTACATCGGCATAGTGAGCAATTCCCATTAGATCAAGCATTTCGTAAGCAATGGCAACATCCTTTACACTTGGCTTTCGACCTTGACTATACGGGTAACGCCCCAACAGCACGACCTCTATTACATTCATAGGAAAAACCAAGAATGTATTTTGCGATAAAACAGCTCTATTTCTTGATAATTCTTCCTGATTCCAATGCCCTAATAATTCTTCTTTAAAAAGCACTTGCCCTTTGCAATAAGGAATACTGCGAGCCAATGTTTTTAATAACGTTGATTTTCCAGCTCCATTTCCGCCCAACAAAACCATAAAATCACCTTGTTGAATATCAAAACTGATTTGCTCCAACAAAGTTTCTCCTCCTAAATGAACTGTTATGTTATTGATGTTAAGCATAATTTTTCATTTTAAGTTAGGTAGAGCGCATTACGAACTATGATCTAATCCTAAGAACAATCTTACATTCACAATACGCATCTACGACCAACAAATCCAGCTAGTTATAAGGCGTTTTTTTATTCACCAATAACCAAAGAAAAAAGGGCGCACCAATAAGCGAAGTTAAAATACCGATTGGCAGTTCGGCAGGGGCTACAATAGTTCGAGCAATAGTATCCGCCAAGCTTAGTAGAATAGCTCCTAATAAGCTGGTATAAATGATAGTTATTGAGAAAGACACATCCTTAAAATAGATACGAACTAAATGTGGCACAACTAGACCTACAAAACCAATTAATCCTGTAAAAGCCACACAGGCTCCAACCATGAGAACAACAAGCATTACAACAAACTGCTTTGTTTTTTCTACATTTACCCCCAAATAACCCGCTTCTTGGTCGCCCAATTGCATAATTTCTAATTGCTTAGCATATTTTATAATTCCTCCACTTCCGAGTAATACAATTATCGTTAATACTCCTACAATCGTCCAATTGGCTCCCCCTAAGGAACCAAAATTCCAAAATGTAATATCTCTTAACTGAGATTCTGTAGCATAAAAAATTAGTAATCCAGTTAAGCCTCCTGCCAAAGCAGTCATGGCAACCCCTGCTAGCAACATGGTACTCACTGAGGTATATCCACCTTTTGAAGAAAGCTTATAGACCAATATAGTTGCCAGCAAACCACCCAAAAAAGCGGCCAGAGACAAGCCAATATAATGCGACAACAATCCCATTTCAAACGGCAAATAATCTTTTAATACAATAAAAGCTGCCGCCAATAACATAGAGCCACTCGATATACCAATTAGTCCTGGTTCAGCCAATGGGTTTCGAAAAACCACCTGTATAGCCGCTCCAGCAATTGCCAATCCTGCTCCAACTAGTAAACCCAATAAAATTCTAGGTAGTCTAATTTGAAAAACTAAAAAGGAGCTCCTCTCTTCTACCCCTTCGCTTAGGTTCAAACCGCTACCCAAAATTTTAATGATATCTTGTAGTGAAATAGAATAGGCTCCCACGCAAAGCGATAGCAATACACTCAACAAAAGTAAAGTGCTTAGCTTCACAACAATGGACATGGATGCAGTGGTGGGAGCCATTGATACTCTATTCAACTTCACTTAATAAAGTCAACTCATTGTTATGCAAGGCTGTCGCCAGCTCTAAAGCGGCATCACTTGATCTAGGACCAAATCCTGATAGGTACAAGCCTTCCATGGTAATAATTTTTTGATTTTTGCCAGCAGGTGTTTGCCCAACTCCAGGAATTGCCAATAGCTGCTCTTTCCCTGTTTGTTCCTTAGCTTCATCCGCTAGACTTGCCAAACCTGAATTAAACATTAAGATGGCTTCTGGCTGATATTGCAACAACGCTTCTGCTGTTAATGGCTTAAACGATTCAAATTCTTGAACAACAGGAATACCGCCTGCTAATTCGATCATTTTCTCTGCAAAGGTGTTTTTGCCTGCTACCATCATTGCTTGTGCTCCACGAGCATAGATAAACAGTACTTTAGGTTTTTCGGTCACCTTGGCTACTAAATCATTAATTTTTTTGGTATTCTGTTCTATCTTTTTAGCCAAAACCTCTGTTTCTATGGTTTGATCCAAAAGCGTCCCCAATTGTTGGGCAACCTTCAAAGAACCATCTAAGGTTTGAGGAATTTGAATCACTTGAATATCAATTCCCGCTTCTTCGAGTCCTTCCAACGCTTTATTTCCGACAGTCTTTTCATCAATTAGAATCAAATTTGGCTTTAATTCCAAAATTGCTTCGGTATTAAGTTGGCTGGTATGTCCCAAATTTGCAATAGATTTAACACTTTCAGGATAAGTACTGGTTACATCAACTCCTACAATTTTATCTTGTAATTTAAACGTATGCAACAATTCTGTAATTGTACCATTTAAGGAAACAATGCGCCACTCTTTAGGGGCAGCAGTTGTGGTATCAACAACAGTAGTTGAACTGCTATCAGCATCAGAAGTACAAGACAAAAGAAAAAACAAACTGGCTGCCAAAACAATAGCGGCATTTATAATTGATTTCATTTTTTTATTATTAAGGATTAATTGAAGTTGTTTATAATATTAATTCAAAATAACTTGCTGGCTAATCAAAACTTGCTCTGACTGAAGTGTCAGTATATAATTACCAGCATTAAATTGTTCTACATTAAATTCTACACCATTTAACCCACGTTTTCCATCTAGGCTTGTCTCCAATACAGTTTGCCCCAACATATTGGTCAATTGAAGACGCATTCCTTCTTGGGCTTGGTCTAAAGAAAAAGTAAGATTAATCTGGCTAGAAGCAGGATTAGGGAATAGCTTAAATTGCTCTAATGCTGTGTAGTTTTGAGTCGATTCAATAGATGTCCATTGCCCCAAGTAGGTTTTCAAAAATGTACCTTGCCCTGTTGAAGATCCCTGAAAATCAATAAATTGAATTTTATACAAATTATTATCTGCCGTTTTTACAAAGTATACTCTATCTGCATCAACAGTCCAGCCTGTAGAGAAACCGTAGTTCTTCCAAGTATGTCCTATAATGGTCAAACTATCTGCTGTAGTGGTATAATTGGCTGCATCAACGGTTGCAGGATCAATCCCGTCTGCGATTACAGCTTCTACATTTCTATTGGTTAGAATTCCACCAACGTTATAAGCCAATGGAGCACCATTATTATCCAATATGGTTTCGTATCGAGTAAATACCCAATCCCAACCTGTGCTTGGCTCTACTGTAACGGTATTATTCGTTGCAAAAGAAAAATAAGCTAAAGTCTGGTTGGCAAAATTATTTTTGCTAATGCTTTTTTGCTGCAAATTGCTTCCATCTAAATCGGCATAGCTAAAATAATAGCTCCCCCCTGTTAAAGAATCTATGGTTAATTTTTTGTGGCTACCATTCCCCAGTTCTATCACATACAAGGCGGTGCCTTCTACTTTATGGTTACTCATATTGTAGGTTCCCCAGCCGTAATCTGCCCAATTAGAGGCAACTTTGATGGTATTAAATGCTCCTGATTCCCAAGATTTTTCTGTATTCTTTAGTTCATCTCCTAAATCTGAAACAAGAATGTTATCACTAAAACTTTTGGTGGGTACATGATACAACTTAGGGGCTGTCCCCATAAATGCAGCTCCTTCATTGATAAAAATGCCTGCATCAGTAGCGCCATAAACGCTAAATGCAATATCCCAACTGGCATGTGCTGCACTCGTGGTAGCATCGGTTCCTAAATGGTAATATTGCCCGTTTGCATAACTAGCGCCCATAGAGAAATTATGGGTACTTTGAGCTATTGTGATATTACTAATCAATAGTAATAGGAAGAGGTGTAATACTGTTTTCATTTTATGATGTATATTTCTATTAAGATTAAGTCTAAATTAAAACAACGCACCACAAATGTATAACAGTAATTTTTAAAAACCAATTTTATTTAGACTTAATCCAAATAAAAGTTTTTTTTAACATTTCTCAACTTCTATCAGAAAAAATAAAACCTAGGCGAGATAGCTTAGTAATCGCTTGAAATAGAAAACGATCTTGCCTGCTTCGCTGCTACTTTTGTTATAAGTTATAGTTCGTAAGTCGTATGTCCTGTATTTACAGGAACTAAGCATACGACTTATAACTTTCTTCTAAAACCACATAAACGTAGTGCACGAGCAGTTTTGTACCAACGAGGATGCCTAGCAGCGAAGCTAAAAGCAGTTAAACGCTTCCCCTTGTTTAGCATTTACCACGCAATTAGCCAAAGAATGAAAAAACAAAAAAAGTTGCCAATTATAAAAACTGACAACTTCCTAGTTTAATGTAAACTTAGCATCTTATTGATTAGTTCTAATGGAACTTCATTTTTTAGCAATTATATTGGTTAAAATTGTTGCAAAAATAACAACCGAAATAGAGCTTAAAGGCATTAATATTGCTGCAATGAGTGGCGTTAACAACCCTTGTACAGCAAAAAATAAACCAACGCCATTATACAGAAGCGAAAGTATAAAACTTGCTTTGACTACCCACAGACTTTTCTTAGCAACAAATAGATAATGGCTGAGTGCACCAAATTTTTGAGCATCCAAAATCCCATCGCTAGCAGGAGAAAAGCTATGCACATCGTTAGAAATAGCAATTCCAACATCGGCTTGACGAAGCGCACCTGCATCGTTCAAACCATCCCCTACCATCAATATTTTTCGCCCAGCAGTTTGCAACTCTTTAACATAGTTCAGCTTATCCAATGGTTTCTGTTGAAAATGAAGCCTATCTTTTTGTTGAAAAAACTGCTCTAAATAAGATCGATCCGCATCATTATCTCCTGACAACAAGTGTAAATCAAATTTTTGACTTAAGCTATTTAATACCTGGTCTAGATCTGTCCGATATTGTTTTTCAATATTAAAGTAGCCCAAATCATTTCCATCTACACAGATATGAACCTGAGTTGCGGTGTGTCCGCTGTCACTTGTTCCTATCCCAACAAAATTAGCAGAGCCCATTTTAATATATTGCCCATCAACCCAAGCTGCAATTCCTTGCCCATTTATTTCTTCAAAGTCACTTACTTCTAAGGTTTTTCCAGCTTCAAAATGAGGGAGCTTTTGGATATAACCCGACAACATTTGGCTTAATGGGTGGGTAGAATTTTCTGCTAAAGCCTGAATTTTATGATAGGTAGCTTTTGTTAAATTAGCGCCTATAAATTGAATATTTGCCGTATTGTTGGTGGTTAAAGTTCCTGTTTTATCAAAAATAATATCCGTTACATCTGCCAATTGCTCAACCGTCAATGCATTTTTTAGAAACAAACCATCTTTTCCAAACAAACGCAAAATATTGCCAAAGGCAAAAGGAGCAGACAAGGCTAAAGCACAAGGACAGGCAATAATCAATACCGAACTAAACGCCATTAAGGCAAGGGTACTATCTGCCCACAACCAATATCCCAAAGTAGCCAAAGCAATCGTCAAAATTCCAACTGTAAAGTAGCGACTAATTGCCTGAACTGTTTTAGACAATAAAAGGGCTTTTTCTTCTTTAAAAACATGTTGGTTCCACAATTGAGTAAAATAACTTTGATTGACTTCTTTAGTAATTTTCAGTAAAATTGCTTCTCCCATCTGCCTACCACCTGCATAGATTTTATCGCCATCTACTTTTGTAATACAATCCGATTCTCCAGATACAAAACTATAATCTATAGCAGCTTTATCGCTCAATAAAACACTATCGGCAGGGATTATTTCTTGATTTCTAATTTTAATAACATCTTCCTTCTGAAGCTTTTGAATCAGTACTTGTTCTTCTTCTCCATTGGATTGAACCCTTGTAGTAGCAATAGGGAAATACGAGGTATAATCTCGCTCAAAAGATAGCGACTGGTAGGTTTTGCTTTGATACCATTTCCCGATTAGCAAAAAGAAAATGAGTCCTGCAAAAGAGTCCATATATCCTGCCCCTGTTTGCGTAAAAATTTCGTACGTACTGCGACCAAACAAAGCTATGATGCCCAAAACAATAGGGATGTCAATCCCTAGCATACGCTGCCGCAAACTACCAATGGCAGAGGTAAAATAATCTTGAGCACAATAAAGTAGAACAGGCAATGCCAATAGAAAATTTAGCCCTCCAAAAAAAGCTTGATATTCTACTAGATCACCTTCTTCTAACATAAAATACTCAGGAAAACTAAGCAGCATAATATTTCCAAAACAAAATCCAGCTAGTCCTATTTTTAAGACCAAACGCTGATTTGATTTTTGTTTGGTTTGCCCTGCTTTTTTATCCTGAGACAGATCTGGCGTATAACCAATTTTGGCTAATAGCTCTATTAATTGTCGAAGTGACAGTTCATCATCATTATAAGTAATGGCTGCTTCCCGTTTTACAAAATCAACAATCACTGCTTTTATAGCAGGGTTAATTCTTGGCAAATGCTCCAACAAATAAACACAAGAACTACAATGAATGCTAGGGATGGTTATGGTTATTTTGGCACAGCCTTTTTCCCTAAAGTCCAACAAAGCATCTTGTACTTCCTCTAGTTCTAAATAAGCATAACGCTCTTTTGCTTCTGAAGTCTGCACAGGATTTCCAGGACGGTTTTCCAACTGATAATAAGCATCTAAACTGTGCTCACTTAACAATTCGTAAACCATCTTACAGCCCTCACAACAAAAGCTCTTTTCTGCAATAACGATTTCTTCTGCTTCGCAGTTTTCTCCGCAATGATAACATTGCGTTTCACAGGCTACCATAACTTTACTTTTATCCTTTTAAACCAGGAATTTTTTGTGTTGCAAACCCTAATACAATCAAGAAAATCACTAAGACCAATACAGGGACTAAAGTGATAGCCGTCATTCCTACAGCTTCTCGTGTTGCATTGGCATCAATACTCTTTACAACCTCATTATCAAATGCATTTGCCCATTGAGCCAATCCCATCAAAGCAACTACTGCTGTACCTTTTATCTTCTTCATAGTGGTTCATTTTTTTTATGAATGATTTCATTTTGATAAGACAAATGTAGCGCAGATCTTGAATCTAAGAAATGATATAAAACATTTGATCCAATGATTTTCATTAGTATTTAAGTCCTCATTCTTCTCGTCCTTTGCAAGTATATTATTATCCATAATGCTTAGTGATAGGACTAAGTGATAATTGTTACTCTCAGCACTTAAAAAGAAAAGGTATGACTACTAATACATTAAATCCTCCCTCTATATCCCAACAATTAATTAGTAAATATAATGTTCCTGGACCAAGATATACCAGTTATCCAACCGTTCCCTTTTGGTATAATTTACCTTCTGAGTCAACTTGGAAAGATTTGGTAAAAGCGTCTTTTGATTGCAGTAATGACCAAGATGGAATTAGTCTTTATATTCATTTACCATTTTGTAGTAGTTTGTGTACCTATTGTGGTTGTAATACAAGAATTACGGTTAATCATGCTGTCGAAGAGCCTTATATAGCAACCTTACTAAAAGAATGGCAACTGTATTTGGATGTTTTTGAAGAACGCCCAAAGATCAAAGAAATCCATCTTGGAGGAGGGACTCCAACCTTTTTTAGTGCCAAAAACTTGAAGCGTTTATTGGATGGAATTACCAAAAATGCAATCGTTTGTGACAATGTAGCATTAGGGTTTGAGGGGCACCCCAAAAACACCACCAAAGAACATCTCCAAACGCTTTATGATTTAGGTTTTAGAAGATTAAGCTTGGGAATTCAAGATTTTGACCCCAAAGTTCAGCTTATTATCAATAGAATTCAACCCTACGAAATGGTAGAAGAGGTTACCCAAAATGCTAGGGAAATAGGCTATACATCCATCAACTTTGATTTAGTGTTTGGTTTGCCACTGCAAACATTAGCCTCTGTAGAGGATACCATACAAAAAGTGAATCAATTGCGTCCAGATCGCATTGCCTTTTATAGCTATGCTCATGTTCCTTGGTTAAAACCTAGCCAACGAAGTTTTGCTCCCGAAACCCTTCCTTCGGATGCTCAAAAACGTGCGCTCTATGAATTAGGCAAAAGGCAGTTTGAAGAAATGGGCTACGAAGAAATTGGAATGGATCATTTTGCCTTGCCTAGCGATCAACTTTATCAAGCTGCTAAAAACAAGCACCTTCATCGAAACTTTATGGGTTACTCGCCTTTTCATACTCGCCTAATGGTTGGTTTAGGGGCATCTTCTATTAGTGATTCATGGACTGGCTTCATTCAAAATGCCAAAAAAGTAGAAGAATATACGGATCTCGTAGACAAGGGGCAGTTTCCTTTTTTTAGAGGGCACACCCTAAACAAACAAGATCTAATTTTACGCCAACACATTCTAAATTTAATGTGTGATTTGTCTACAGAATGGACAACTGAAGATTTAAATAATCCCGCTATTTATAAAGGAATTGAAAAATTGGGAGAAATGGAAAAAGATGGATTAGTAGAGCGCCACCCTCACCAATTAATTATTACCGAAAAAGGGCGACCTTATGTTCGAAATGTTTGCATGTGTTTTGACGAGTACCTTTGGCAAAAAAGTCCTCAATCTCAAATTTTTAGCCAAACAATATAAGCGACTTACAAATATAATAAATTAAAATTGATTAAGATCACTTTTGGTTTCCCAACCCATCATTTTTAGACTCTAAGTCACCATTTATCTTTGTAAAAACAAAAGTATCATGAGTGTAATTTTTTTATTAATTGGAGCGAGTTTTTTCATTGCAATTCTCTTTTTACTAGCTTTTTTCTTTGCAATTCGAACAGGACAATATGAAGACACTCATACTCCCTCTATTCGAATACTATTTGATGATGAAGATTAAGCAACTATGCAAAATTGATTCTGCATAGTTACTTAACTCTTTCTCTATTATTATTTAACCTAATAAAGAACAACTATTAACCATCATAGACCAACAAAATAACTATGAATGCACAAAATTTAGAAACTTTTCATTACGACAACACTACTGTTCGGAATTTTTCGATCGCAGTAGTCTTTTGGGGCGTTATTGGTATGCTCGTCGGCTTAATCCTAGCACTTCAGCTTGTTTACCCCAGTTTAAACCTAGCCAGTTTTTTATCCTTTGGGCGCTTGCGTCCACTACATACCAATGCTGTTATTTTTGCATTTGTTGGTAATGGAACATTTGCGGGGGTTTATTACTCCTTGCAGCGGCTTTGCAAAACACGAATGTATAGCGATGTCCTGAGTAGCATCAATTTTTGGGGCTGGCAATTAATCATCGTTTCGGCAGCACTGACGCTACCTTTTGGGATCACCACAGGAAAAGAATATGCCGAATTAGAATGGCCGATTGATATTGCCATTGCCTTAATTTGGGTCAGTTTTGGTCTAAATATGATGCTTACCATTCTCAAACGTCGAGTAAAGCATCTGTATGTAGCCATCTGGTTTTATATCGCTACCTTTGTGGCCGTTACCCTATTGCATGTTGTCAACTCGTTTGAATTACCTGTTAGTATGCTTAAGTCATACTCTGTTTATGCAGGGGTACAAGATGCCTTGGTACAATGGTGGTATGGTCATAATGCTGTAGCCTTCTTTTTAACTACCTCTTATTTGGGATTGATGTACTACTTTGTTCCCAAAGCGGCTGGTCGTCCAGTATACTCATATCGACTATCTATCGTTCACTTTTGGGCCTTAATATTTCTTTATATTTGGGCAGGACCACATCACTTGCTCTATACAGCACTACCAGACTGGGCACAATCTTTAGGGGTTGCATTTTCAGTAATGTTAATTGCTCCTTCTTGGGGGGGAATGTTAAATGGTTTGTTGACCTTGCGAGGTGCTTGGGATAAAGTACGAGAAGAACCCATTCTTAAATTTATGGTGGTTGCTTTGACTTGTTATGGTATGGCAACGTTTGAAGGACCGTTGTTGTCACTCAAAAATGTAAATGCAATTAGTCATTATACCGATTGGACGATTGCCCATGTACATATTGGCGCATTGGGTTGGAATGGTTTCTTAACTTTTGGTATGCTTTATTGGTTGTTCCCTGTTTTGTACAAAACAGAATTGTACTCTAAAAAATTAGCCAACTACCATTTTTGGACAGGTACACTAGGAATTATTTTTTATGCTATTCCACTATATTGGGCAGGTTTCACACAAAGTTTGATGTGGAAAGAATTTAACGACGAAGGAATGTTAGTTTATCCTAACTTCTTAGAAACAGTTACTCAAATTATTCCTATGTATGGATTAAGAGCCGTTGGTGGTTTGTTATTCTTTATAGGAGTTTTGTTCATGGTTTACAATCTTTATAAAACAGCAAAACAAGGTACGTTTGCACCGAACACAGAAGCTAAAGCTCCTCCCTTGATGCCTGCTCACGAAGATGGCTATTGGCATAGAGCGGTAGAAAGCCGTCCTGTTCAATTGTTGTTCCTTAGTACAGTAGCTATTTTGATTGGAACGGTTCTAGAATTGGTTCCAACCTTCTTAATCAAAAGTAATGTACCTACAATTGCTAGTGTAAAACCACTAACACCATTGGAATTAGAAGGAAGAGACCTTTATATCAAAGAGGGTTGTAACAACTGTCATAGTCAAATGATACGCCCATTCCGTTCTGAGACAGAACGCTATGGAGAATACTCTAAAGCGGGTGAATTTGTTTACGATCATCCATTTTTGTGGGGTTCTAAACGAACTGGTCCCGATTTGGCTCGTGAAGGTGTGGTAACGGGTAGAAATTACAAAAGTAATGAGTGGCATTATGCCCACTTTAGAAATCCACAAGAAATATCTCCTGGTACGATTATGCCTGCTTATACTTGGCTGTTAGAAAACAAATTGGATGCCAGCCAAACCAAAGCTAAAATCAAAGCCATGCGTACACTTGGAGTTCCTTATCCAGAAGGGTATGAAAAAGAAGACGCCATCAAGGACTTGCACAAACAAGCCAATGAGATTGCGGCAACAATTACTGGTGCAGAAAGTGACAGAGAGGTTATTGCTGTCATCGCTTATCTACAACGTTTAGGAACAGATATTATGCCTAAAGAGACTAAAGAAGAAGAGTAACTATAGTTTTGGAGGGGGGTTTTTAGGGTAAGATATTATGGCTCCCCTCCTATTTTTTAAATTAAAAAACCAAGAAACTATGCTAAAATTCATTAAGCATCATATGACAAGCATCGGAAATATTGAGGTCTATCCGATTATATCCTTTTTAATTTTCTTCTCTGTTTTTTTATTAGCTTGTTGGGTTGCTTTCCGAGCTAGCAAGTCGCATATTGAAACCATGGGAAATATTCCCTTAGAAGATTAATTTTCATCCGTATTTGTTCTATGTTTTTTTTGTAACAAATACACTCTGTTCAAACTATCATTAGTTCATTTTAAGCCTTACTATTTTAATTGCGCCATAACCATACGCTAACAACTTCACTTATAAAAAATGGCAATCAATTTAGTAGGTAAACATTTTTCGTACAATCAATGAACTTTTAAACTATACAAATTACAATAAAATGGCAAAGGATTTTATTTCTAATATAAATAATGCAGTACCTGTTGATGAAGAGGAAAAAATTCTCTTAGAAGGCGAACACGATGGCATTCAGGAATTGGACAACGCACTTCCACCTTGGTGGACCTATTTTTTTGCGGGTTGTGTACTCTTTGGGGTAGGTTATATCCTCTACTATCATACATTTGCAATGGGAGGTCTACAAACCCTAGAATATGAGAGAGAAGTAGCGATCGCCAAAGCACACAAAGAAAAATTATTGGCTACTAAATATGCCAAAATTAATGAAAATACTGTTGAGGCGTTGACCGCAGCAGAAGACCTAGAAACAGGAAAGACGCTTTTTCTAAAAAAATGTGCTTCTTGCCATGCCAAAGATGGTGGTGGTGGTGTAGGTCCTAACCTAACAGATGAAAATTGGCTACATGGTTGTGATGCCAAAGCTATTTTTAAAACGATTACTTATGGAGTCCCTAGTAAGGGGATGATTAGTTGGCAGAACCAACTTAACCCTTTGCAAATTCAGCAAATTACCAGTCATATCTTAACCTTAAAAGGAAAGAGTACTGAAAAGCCAAAAGAAGCACAAGGGGAACCCTGTAACAACTAATATAAAAGATCATGATAAACACAGAAGAATCATTTAGAGACTCCCTTGCCACGGTTGATGACGATGGCAATAGAAAATGGGTCTACCCCAAAAAGCCTTCTGGTAAATTTCATAATTACAGGGTAATTGTCAGTCTTATATTATTGACCTTATTGTTCTCTGGTCCCTTTATTAAAATAAATGGCAACCCTCTTTTATTACTCAATGTCATTGAACGTAAATTTGTCATATTTGGAAATGTATTTTATCCGCAAGATTTTTACATCTTTATGTTCGTAATGGCCGTTGGGGTAATTGCCATAGGTATTTTTACACTTGTTTTTGGTCGTTTGTTTTGTGGTTGGGTTTGCCCCCAAACTATTTTTATGGAGATGGTTTTCCGAAAAATAGAATATTGGATAGAGGGAGATTGGAACAAACAGAAGGCATTAAACAAAGCGGATATGAGTCCTTCTAAGTTCTTTAAAAAAACACTAAAGCACGTTATATTTTTTGCGGTGTCTTTTATCATTTCTAATACCTTTTTAGCTTATATTATTGGCATCGAAGAATTATTAGAAATTATGATGGCTCCCCCTAGCGAACATATTTGGGGATTCTTTAGCATCCTTTTGTTTGCCTTTGCTTTTTATATTGTTTTTTCTCGTTTGAGAGAACAAATTTGTACTTCTGTTTGTCCCTATGGTAGACTTCAAGGCGTTTTGCTAGATCAGCACTCTATTGTTGTTGCCTACGATTATAAAAGAGGAGAAAATCGTGCAAAATTTAGAAAAAATGAAGATAGAGCAGAACAAGGAAAAGGAGATTGTGTAGATTGCCGTCAATGTATCAATGTTTGTCCAACGGGTATCGATATCCGAAATGGTACACAGCTAGAATGTGTTCATTGTACAGCCTGTATAGATGCTTGTGATAGTATTATGGATAAGTTATCTTTGCCTGGTGGTCTGATTCGTTATACTTCTGAATACCACATCAAGAATGAATCTAAGCTAAAGTTAAACAAACGTACGATTGGTTTTAGTGTCTTGTTGGTTGTTTTGACAGGAATTATTCTTGGGTTATTGCTTCTTAGAAACAAAGTTGAGATAACAGTATTAAGAACACCTGGTACACTTTCGCAAGAGCAACCCGACGGAAAAATTAGTAACTTATACAATTATAACATTGTCAATAAAAGTAATGAAGATTTTTCTTTAGATTTTAAACTAGAGTCACTAACGGGTGAAGTACAGTTAATTGGAGATAGTGCAGTAACACTACCCAAAGGGGAAAAAACAGCGGGGACCTTCTTTATTATTTTAGATAAAGAACAACTCAAAGCTAGACAAACTCCAATTCGTATTGGAATCTATCATCAAGAGGAAAAGGTCGATGAGGTCAACACTAATTTCTTAAAAAAGTAACGACTAACTAGTTCGTTGCCTTTGATGGAAGGCAGCGAACTAGCCATTACATTAGTCCGTAAAAATCCATAAAATTATGAACTGGGGATATAGAATAGCACTCTTTTTTGTCGCATTTATAACGTTTATGTTGTTTATGTTATACAAATGCGTACAACAAAATTTTGACTTGGTTGCTCCTGATTATTATGCCAAAGAAGTAGCCTTTCAAGAGCAAATTAACCAACAAAAAAATGTGTTGGCATTGGCTCAAAAACCAACTTGGGAAATCGGTTCTTCTCATCTTTCGATCCAATTTCCGACTATTCCTAAACAAGGCAAGATTAACTTTTTCCGACCTTCTGACAAACAACTAGACTTTGAAGAGCAACTGCAACTAGATGACCAACAACAACAACAAATTCCACTAGAAAAATTTCAAAAAGGGATTTACAAACTTCAATTGAGTTGGTCGGATAATAACAAAGACTATTATATTGAAAAACAAATCTTAATCCCCTAAACAATGAATATAGCAGCTCTTCTGACAGCGTTTTCAATTGGTATATTGGGTAGCTTTCATTGTATTGGAATGTGTGGTGCTATTGCTTTTTCGTTGCCGCTCAAAGAACAAAATTGGTATAGCAAACTCTGGGGCGGTTTATTGTATAATTTAGGAAGAATTAGTATTTACAGTCTACTAGGTGCCTTATTAGGGCTATTAGGAAGAGGGTTTTCTTTTGCTGGCTTTCAGCAAGGTCTATCCATATTTTTAGGCGTATTTATTCTTGTTGTTTTGCTCTTTCCTAAATTTGTGCAATTCCAAAAAAATAAGCATTCAATACTCGCTCAATTACAGCTTTGGGTACGCAATCAGATGGGCTTACTCTTTAAAAACAATTCTTCTTTTGCTTTGTATGGTATTGGTTTGTTAAATGGGTTGCTCCCCTGTGGGCTTGTCTATGCAGCATTGGCAGGAGCTATTGCCACTGGTCAAGTATTAGAAGGCGCTCTATATATGTTTTTCTTTGGTGCTGGTACGCTGCCAATGATGATTTTAGCCAGTCAATTTAGAGGCTTTATTTCTTTGAATGTTAGAAATAGAATGCGCCAAATTGTTCCTTTTTTTGTGGGGGCTATGGCTATTTTATTTATTATTAGGGGCTTAAATCTAGGAATCCCCTACCTAAGCCCCATTTTGCAAAGCCAAGTAACTTCTTGGATATTACCTGCCAATTGTCACTAAATTTAAATCACAATAACACGCCTAAAAAACCAACCTGTATCTAGTTTTATCCTTAAATTAAAGACCCCTGTTCCAAAATCCATTAAAATCATGGTTTGAGGATTTGAGATTATTTGAACCACTTGACCATATTGGTCAAAGATTTCAATTTGTTGGATGGTTTGAGTTGTCAATAACTGTATCTTTTTATTGTTCTGTACAATATTGGGTGCTAATACTACCCCTTCCTCTTGGTCTCCCATCCAAATGGCAACTTGCTTAGAATAGTTGAATGTTTTGTCTTCATCAACTTGCTTAATTCTATAATAAATAATCCCTTTAGTAGG
The DNA here is from genome assembly GCF_026000115.1 of Aureispira anguillae. Classification (GTDB taxonomy): domain Bacteria; phylum Bacteroidota; class Bacteroidia; order Chitinophagales; family Saprospiraceae; genus Aureispira; species Aureispira anguillae. The sequence continues at coordinate 4,401 of NZ_AP026867.1, read as the reverse complement.
ATTTCGGTCTTCCCATTTATAATAATTGGTTTGTACAGAAGTGCCTGCCCCTTCTACCATTCCAATAGCTTCCCAGTTAACCCCGTCAGTAGATCGTTCAATTTCAAAATGATCGTTGTTTGTTTCTGTAGCAGTTATCCAAGTTACTTCTACCGCATAAGAGTTAAGTGCCTTTGCAGCAATGTGTTTAAATTCTACAGGAAAAAATTCCAAACAAATAGGATGTTCACTTGCTCCTACAATTACTCCCTGATTGCCTCCTATACTAGGATCGCAATCGCCGCCACAGTTAATCAAAAAATTGCTACAAATCTGTGCAGAAGGGTCATTATTGGTAGGATTAAATGTTTTAATGTTATTGGGCAGTGTGAAACTATTGCTCCCTCCTATGACGGTTTCCATGTGGTCAATGTATAAATTAGCCGCTGCTATTTGGGTAGCATCTATATCGGTTACACTCGTTCCCGTTATAATATAATTGCCGCCAATATTCAACAGTCCATGGCTGGTTACATTCAAGCGTCCCAGATTAACCACATCCAAAACGGTCGTTAATGTTCCTTCAACAACAACAGTCCCTGCTAACAAAGCATGCTGATTGATGATTAAGGTGCCATTTCTTGCAATAGAAATATTACCAATATGATAAAACATCAAATCTTCCCCGCTAGGAAAAGAAGGACTGCCGTTTATCATTCCATCGCCAACATTAATTAAGTTCAGTCCTTCTGGCGCTATGGATGGTCCTCCATTATCGGTCAGATTGTTTACCGTGATCTGATGTCCTGCCCTAATGATCAGATCATCTGTCTGATCTGGAAAGTCTACTCCCTCAACACCTGGGCTTGCATTTCCCCAAGTGGCACCATCAGCCCAAATTCCACTTTGCTGAGAGATAAATTGAGCTTTGGTTATGAATAGATTGCAAAAAATTAACGCAATTGTAAAAATTATGGGGGTATTTTTCATTTGAAGTATACATTTATATATATAAATAATATCACTAATAATGATATATGTTAACAAATATATACTTTTATTTAAAACAATTCAAATATTACAATAAATACTTATTTAAAATACCAACATGTGTTATCAACAAAATTATACCCCCAAAATAGCTCATGAATTCAGGTTCAAAGGACTAACGTTTTATAAGAATCTTGTTTCTACCAACATAAACATTTTCTACATTTCTGAAGTGAATAAAATACAGACCTTGATCTAAGTCTTCTAAATCAAGGGGTTGGGTTACATTCAAAATATTTGCTTGACGAACTAAGTGTCCCATGACATCATAAATTTCAAAAGCATGAATATCTAGCCCTTTATCAGCAATATAAAAAAGTCCTTGTGATGGATTAGGATAAATAGGGATTATTGTACTGTTCTTTTCTTGGTGTGGTTGCTGAACAATTGCCGTCAATAGAGTGTCAGAACACAAAGCCTCAATTTCAGATGGATTAAGTATTCGATTATAAATCCGAACATCGTCTATTCCCCCATGAAAATATCGAGCAGGGGCACAAGGAACTCCCGTACTGGCAATATAATTGCCTATTCCCAAATGTGCTGCTCCTGTTTGAATATCTCCAAGTGAGCCTGATGCTGTTTCCAAAAAGGTAGCTTCTTCTTGGCAGTCAATGTATAATTTAACACGATCTAAACCATTATTCCCTGTTTGAGTACCATCATAAGTAACAACAATATGATACCAATGGCTTGTGTCATTAATAGAAGTATAAGTACTTACACGTCTTGCCGAGCCAGAAAATAAAGAGGAATAATTTGTAAACGTTAAATTTTGGTTGCTCCCCTGTATTCTTAACATAAACTGTCGCTCATTTTCAGCACAAGCTGCATCACCTACTTTAGCAACAATAATATTGTTAGACATTAAAGCTGAAGGCTTAATCCATGCAGAAATCGTAAATTTTTTGCCAGCACCTGAAAATACATTATTTAATATATTACCACCATTTAATGCAGCACCATTATTGACAAATTCTATGGCTCCTCCAGCGATTCCATATCGATCCGCAATTGGTGAAGTGCCTATTATTGTTCCATGGTGTTGATTGGAGCTACTATCTGCTGCATGGTCATCAAGTGTATAATAAAGTTCTAGCCCATTATCAAGGTCTATTTGCCCAAAATTGGGGTGAATAAAAGTCAAAAGAAATATTAAACCAAGAATGTTTTTGTAAAAAAATTGATAAAAATTCATGTCTTTAGCGTTTTATAAAAAAATGTGCCCGCATTTAAATCTGCTAGCAATTATCGATTTGTTTATTTTTTAATGTGGTCTTTCTTATCAGTTAGCTTTCATCGCTTCCCAAAGAATTTCATCAACATAGTGTCAATCTTCTCCCCTAATTATCAATCTTTTATTTATAAATTTCCCCACCTCATTAAAAGCTCTGATTATGTTATGTTTTAAAAGCAAAATTCGTGATTCTTATTAAGAAAATCAATAAGGAAATTGCAAAAGGTCCGTTTTTCCAGTGAATGGAACATATTGATTAATGAAGGAAACATTTTTTCTAACGAGTAATCAAAAACATTTATACCTCTATATTATGGGGTAATAAAGGGGCATAGATCGCATACTTTGGTTAGCCTCGAAGGCAGAAAATGCCCTCTAAATTAGATGATTAAATAAGAATTAGGCATTGGAGTATTAAAGCCTAATCGGAAAGGTAATTGCAAAAAGGTCAGCACAACAAATGGTAAAAAAAAGGAAGTAACGCTAAATAGTTTGGAAGGACAATAGGATGAATATTCAATAATTGGATGTATTTATTGTACTCCTCATTCTATTAAATAAAAAGGAAAATCCTAAAATAAGATTTTCCTTTTTATTCCATAGCATGAATTATGTTCTAGGGTAATTATAAACCTGTCGATTTTAGACGTTTAGCAATATCAGAAACCTCGCTTTTGAAACGAGTATCGTTCTCTAAAAGAGATTCAATAGAACGACAAGCATGAATAACGGTACTATGATCTCTTCCTCCAAATGCATTTCCAATATGCTTCAAGGATTTATTACTAAGTTGCTTGGCCAAATACATAGACAATTGTCTAGCCCGAACCACAAATCGTTTTCTAGTTTTTTCTTTTAATTTTTCAACAGGCAAATCATAATGCTCTGCTACAATTTTTTGGATAAGTTCTACTGTAATTTCGTTTGAAATATTATCCACAAATTTGCTAATCACCTCTTTGGCTAAATCAATATCAATATCTCGCTGATTGAGTGCTGCTTGGGCAATAATTGAAATTAAAACCCCCTCCATTTCACGCACGTTTGTGCGTACATTATAAGAGATAAATTCTAATACATTAGGGGGCAAATCGACCCCATCATTATCCATCTTGAGCTGAATGATTGCCATACGAGTTTCCAAAGAAGGAATCTGCAAGTCGGCAGACAAGCCCCATTTAAAGCGAGAAATCAATCGTTCTTCAATTCCTGCCATTTCCTTAGGTGGGCGGTCTGAAGTTAAGATTAATTGCTTTCCCCCTTGGTGCAAATGGTTGAAAATAGAGAAGAAAATATCCTGCGTTTTTTGCTTATTTTCCAAAAACTGAATATCATCCACAATTAATAAATCTACCATTTGGTAGAACTTAACAAAATCACTAATGGCATTGTTACGTAGCGCCTCAATAAACTGATTGGTAAAACGCTCTGAAGAAACATAGAGCACGACCTTTTCAGGAAACTGCACCAATACCTCATTCCCTATTGCGTGTGCTAAATGCGTTTTCCCCAGTCCTACATCACCAAAAATCATTAATGGATTAAACGCTGTTTTTCCAGGTCGTTTAGCAATTGCCATTCCCGCAGAACGGGCTAATCGATTACAATCTCCTTCTATAAAATGTTCAAATGTATAATTGGGATTAAGTTGCGAGTCTATTTTTAGCTTTTGGATACCAGGTATAACAAAAGGGTTTTTAATTTTCCCACCCTTTAATCCATTTTTTGTAGTATTGGTTTCTAGATTTTCTTTCTTAAAAGAAGGTGTTTTAGGAATGTTTGTCTTTTTGGGAATCAAGTACTCCAATTGTGCATCTGCTCCAATTTCTACCTGAATAGCCTCTTTTAAGACAACAACATAGTGTTCTTCTAACCACTCATAGAAGAATTTATTAGGAACCTGTATCGTCAGAATAGAACCGTCCAAACGCAACGGTCTAATTGGCTCAAACCAAGTTGAAAAACTCTGAGCATTTACACTTTCCTTAATTTTTGTTAAACAATTTTGCCAAACTTGGACGTGGTCTGTACTCATAATGGCTTATTCTAAATAGGGTTACTCTTCACAGAATAATACGGACTTGAAAAATTGATTTGGTAATTTGAGCCAACTAATAATATTTAAATTATAAGGG